>JANNGV010000229.1:0-3086 GCA_031404055.1 Chloracidobacterium sp. | reverse complement strand
TGCATCGGCACCCCTCCTCAAACTAGGAGGGAGCTAAATCCTGCCACCCCTCCTTCGTAAGGAGGGGAGCTAGCGTGCATATCATCCAAATCATTCCTATCTTCAAAGTCGCGGTATATCTTCCAAATCAGGATTCCGGTGCGGGCGGTAAGCGGGTAGATTCGTATGGCGGGCAACGATGCCGACGCTGCTACGATGAAACCTTTAAGAGAATATCCGCCGGAAATGATTGCAGACTGCCAGAGGCTTTACCTCAAATACAAAGGCCGCAAACATAGAAAGATCGAGGCTGAAATGCGTGCCAGGGGCTGGGCGAAGTTTAGCCGCCGACTCCTTTGCCAGACCGGAACAAGAGGAAACAAACACGCGAATTGGATTATTCGGCACGGCTGGATCGACATGCTTTCGCCGAAGCAACGTATCGGTTTGCGCCGTTTTCGCGTGTTGCGCAGTTTTCGGTCATGGCTGGGAGTCACAATGCCGAAATGGAAATGGGGCTTGCGGCATCAGGTGTATTTATACAAACACCTGAAACGCGTGACCGAAGGCAAGTGTAAGCGGCTGATGATATTCATGCCGCCGCGTCACGGCAAGAGCGAGCTTGTGACGGTGCGGTATGCGGCGTGGCGGCTGGAGATGAATGCGGAGCTGAACGTCATCATCGGCAGTTATAATCAAAAATTGGCAAACCGATTTTCGCGCAAAGTCAGGCGGATCGCGGAGAGCCGGATGGCGATCTCGCGAAACCGGAGCGCGGCGGACGAATGGGAAACAAAGGCCGGCGGCGGCGTGCGTGCGGTCGGTGTTGGCGCGGGGATTACGGGTTTTGGCGGCGAGCTGATCATCATCGACGACCCGATAAAAAACCGTGCCGAGGCCGAGAGCAAAACGTTTCGCGATAACGTGTGGGATTGGTTCAATGACGATATTTACACGCGGCTCGAACCGGACGCGGCGGTCATTTTGATACAAACGCGCTGGAATGACGATGATCTCGCCGGGCGTTTATTGAAGGAAAAAGAGGACGGCGGCGAGGATTGGGATGTGGTGTGCTTGCCGGCGTTGGCAGAGGCGGCGGTGAGGGATGAGGGCGGAGGGATGAAGGCTGAATCGAACGTCTCTGACTCATCCCTCAGCCTTCATCCTTCATCCCTCGCGGACCCATTGGGTCGCTCCGAGGGCGAGGCTCTTTGCCCCGAGCGTTATGATCGGGCGGCTTTGCTGCGGATCAAGCGGAAGCTTGGATCGTATTCGTTTGCGGCGTTGTATCAACAGAGGCCCATACCGATCGAGGGCGGGATGTTCAAGCACGAATGGTTTACGAAGATAATCGATAAGCGGCCGGACGGGCTGAAATGGTGCCGCGGTTACGATCTTGCGGTCTCGACCAAAACTTCGGCGGATTACACGGCTTCGTTCAGATGCGCGGTGGATGACGAAGGGAATTTGTATATCGCGGACGGCTTTCGCAAGCGGATCGAATTCCCGGAACAGCGTCGGTTCGCGATCGAGCGGATGACGGAGGAACGGGACACGCGGCATGGTATCGAACTGGCTTTGCACGGACAGGCCCTGATACAGGAGCTGCGGAGGGAGGTCCGCGTGCGGGGTGCGGCATTTCAGGGCGTGAAGGTGGACGGAGACAAATATACGCGTGCGTCGGCGTGGTCAAGCCGGGCCGAGGAAGGCAAGGTTTATCTGGTCAAGGGTGCGTGGATAAACGATTTTCTTGACGAGGTTTGCCGATTTACCGGCAAGGGTGATAAGCACGACGATCAGGTCGACGCGGTAAGCATCGCCGTCCAGATGCTGGGCCAGAGTGACAAAAAATTGTTTACATTTTGATTAGGATTGGATTCACGGTTTGCGTTTTTGTCTGTGCGTGCCGCGAAATACTGCTTCCTCTTATTCCTTCTTATTCCACTTGATCGGTGGTAAAAAAAGCGAAACCACGGAATAAGATGAATAAGAAAGAACAAAAAGATTGGATCAAGAATTGCTCGGAAAATAGGGTTTCATGGGAACTTACCGGCATGGCGAACATCGTGTTATCATCGAAAAATTATGAAAAACGGACTTATCATTTTTGCTCTATTTTTGTCGGCTTGCGGCGGAGCGGCGACGAACCAGAACACTTCGGGCAACACGCCTGTCGCGGCTGTCACGCCCGCGGTGAAACCTTCGCCGGACCTTGAGCTTGAAAAGCAGTTTGCCGAGATCGCCAAAGAATCGAAAGGCAAGGTCGGTGTCGCCGCCGTGGTATTGGAAACGGGCGAGAACGCCGGACTGAATTCTACCGAAAGGTTTGCGATGCAGAGCGTTTATAAGCTGCCGATCGCGATGACCGTGCTGCAACAGGTTGACGCGGGCAAGCTGTCGATGGATCAGGAAGTTGAGATAACAAAGGCCGATTTTGTCAGCCCGGGGCAGCGGTCGCCGATACGCGATGCAAATCCGAATGGGGCAAAAATTAAGCTTTGGCAGGTGGTCGAGGCCGCCGTTTCGGAAAGCGACGGGACGGCCAGTGATGTCCTGATGCGGCTTGTGGGCGGGGCAGGCGAGGTGCAGAAATACGTCGGTGAAGTCGGCATTACCGATATGTCGATCAAAAACACCGAGAAGGAATTTGCGAAGGACTGGCAAGTGCAGTTTGACAATTCATCGACGCCGCAGGCGGCCGTCGCACTGCTAACCGAGTTGAAGGAAGCACGGACCGTGCCGGACGCGAGACTGAGGCTGATTCGCGATTTTATGAATGAATCGCAGACGGGCCCGAAACGCATTCGCGGACTTTTGCCCGAAAATACGTACGTTGCACACAAAACCGGCACCTCCGGCACCCGAGACGGCGTCACCGCCGCTACCAACGACGTCGGCATCATCTATCTGCCAAACGGCAAATACCTCGCGATAGCCATATTCGTAGCCGATTCAGCCGCCGACGAGAAAACGCGCGAATCCATCATTGCAAGGATCGCGAAGGCAGCGTGGGATCGGTGGGGCGGAACTCCGCCTAAATAAATTTCCCAGCCGGGTAATAAACTTCCACACGCGGGCGAAGGTGCAAGCCTAGTCGTCTTTTCCCT
>JANNGV010000228.1:0-13906 GCA_031404055.1 Chloracidobacterium sp. | reverse complement strand
ATCCGCACGCTTTTGGCGGCACTTCACGAACCTCAAAATAATTACCTAAAGGTGCAGGTTGCCGGGACGAACGGTAAAGGGTCGGTGTGTGTGTTTCTTAATTCGATCTGCGTGCAGGTCGGAATCAAAACGGGGCTTTATACGTCGCCGCACCTGGTTTCGATAACCGAAAGAATAAAGATTGACGGGCAGGATATTAGCGAACGAGATTTTGCACGGCACGCGACGAAGGTTCGCGAAACCGCCGAGAATTTGCTTGCGGACGGCAAAATAGAATATAGGCCGACATTTTTTGAACAGGTCACCGCGATTGCTTTGGCCGCATTCGCGGAGGAAAAAGTCGAGCTGGCGATTCTGGAAACAGGCCTCGGCGGACGGCTTGATGCAACGACCGCCGCAAATGCCGAGATTGCTGCGATAACGCGGATCGACATCGATCATCAGGAATATTTGGGTGAAACGCTGGCAGAGATAGCGGCGGAGAAGGCGGCAATCATTCACTCTGGATCGCGAGTTGTGATCGGCGAGCAAAAACGAGAGGCTGAACAGATTATTCGTGGACGATGCCGCGAGCTTGGCATCGAGCCGAACCTTGCGACGACAGACATTGTTACGAAAAAATACGACGAGGATTCGAGCTACCCGATTCGCAGCACCAGTTTCCGGACGGCGAGAGGGAATTATCCAAATATCGTTCTCGGACTAGCCGGAAAACATCAGGAAGAAAATGCCGCCGTCACAATTGCTATCGTCGAAGAACTTAAAGATGTCGGGTTTAAGGTCTCGGAGGATGAAGTCTGGTTAGGACTGGAAACTGCCCGTCATCCGGGGAGGCTTGAATTCGAGAACGGCTTTCTTTTCGATGGTGCCCACAATGCTGCCGGTGCACGAGCCTTGCGGTCCTACTTGGACGAATTTGTTAAAGAACCGATAACGATGATATTCGGATCAATGAAAGATAAAGACATTGACGAGATCGCCCGCATCCTTTTCCCAAAGGCCGAAACGTTGATCCTAACCCGCCCGGACAATTCCCGGGGGCTGACAGCGACGGAACTTGCCGAGTTCGTTCCGGCGAAACTCGACCGAAGCGTTGTTTTTTTGACTGAGACGGTTAGTGAAGCTTTGGACGAGACACGGAGGCTTGCCAATAACGGTTTGATACTCGTTACAGGGTCGCTTTACCTAATTGGCGAAGCGCAAAAGATACTGAAAGCACAATCTCAAATTTGAAATTTGAAATTTCGAATCTACAATAACCTTATGCATAAACTAGTTTTGATCAGGCACGGTGAAAGCCAATGGAACAAAGAAAATCGGTTTACGGGCTGGAAGGACGTCGATCTGTCGGAAAAGGGAATTGCGGAGGCCCATGCGGCGGGTAAGCTGCTGCGTGAAGAAGGGTTTGTGTTTGACGAAGCTTACACGTCGGTCCTCAAGCGGGCGATCCGCACGCTTTGGATCATTCTTGATGAAATGGATATGATGTGGATTCCCGAGATGAAATCGTGGCTGCTGAATGAGCGCAATTATGGTGCCTTGCAGGGGTTGAACAAAGCCGAAACGGCGGCTAAGTATGGTGAAGCGCAGGTGCTGAAGTGGCGCCGGAGCTTTGATATTCCGCCGACGGCGCTTGAAGAAACTGATGAACGCTGGCTGGGGAAAGACCCAAGGTATTGCTCGATCGAAGCAGGGAAGTTTCCGGCTACTGAGTGTTTGAAGGACACGGTCGCCCGCGTCGTTCCGTATTTCGAAACGGAGATCATGCCAAAAATTAAGGCGGGCAAACGTCTGATTATTGCGGCCCACGGCAACTCTTTGAGGGCTCTTGTTAAGTACCTGGACGCGATATCCGACGAAGACATAATTAATAGCAATATACCGACCGGCATTCCGCTGGTCTATGAACTGGACGAAAACACAAAGCCTATAAAGAATTATTATCTCGGCGATGCGGAAGCCATAGCGGCCGCCGAGCAGGCGGTGGCGAACCAGGGTAAGGCTAAGTAAAGTAAAAAGGCAAGAGTAAAAAGGCAAAAGGGCGAACCGCACGAAGAGCGGGAAAAGCGGTATTCGTCTTTCCAATATTGCCTTTTTACTATTTACTTTTTACTTTTGTTCTTTATGTCCCTCGCAAAAGCCGCATTCATATTAATAATCGTTTTCTGTCTGACGCCGTTTGTATCGCCGCCGATAGCGCTCGCTCTCGGACTTATCGTCGCTTTCACCTTCGGCAATCCTTTTCCCCAACTTGAAGGCAAACCGACAAAATATCTGCTGCAGACCTCGGTCGTCCTGTTAGGGTTCGGGATGAATCTTTCGTCCGTTTACAAGGCGGGCAAAGACGGCATTTTGTTTACGATCTTAACAATCTTCGGGACGCTTATTCTCGGCTATTTTGTCGGCAGACTGTTGAAGGTCGGCAGCAAGACCTCGACATTGATCTCATCCGGCACGGCTATATGCGGTGGTAGCGCCATCGCCGCCGTAGCGCCGGCAATTGACGCGGATACCGACGAGATCACCGTCTCGCTCGGCACAATTTTTGTTCTAAATTCTGTCGCACTTTTCCTTTTCCCGATTATCGGGCATTACCTGGAACTGACACAGAATCAATTCGGCGTCTGGTCGGCAATCGCGATACACGATACCAGTTCTGTGGTCGGGGCGGCGGCGGCATACGGGCCGGAGGCATTGATAATCGCCACAACTGTAAAACTCGCTAGGGCGCTCTGGATCGCACCGGTCGCTTTGCTTTTCGCATTTCTCTACCGCAAGCAAAATTCCGAACTCAAAACAAAGGTCGCAATACCCTGGTTTATTCTCTTGTTTCTCGCGGCCACGGCGATCCGGACCTACGCCCCGTCGGACATTATTCCAAGCCTTTTCGATTCGCTCGTAAATATCGCAAAAACCGGCATGACCATCACGCTATTTTTGATCGGTGCAAGCCTCTCGCGGGCAACGCTGCAAAAATTCGGCTACTGGGCGCTGCTGCAAGGGGTTATTCTTTGGTTTGTGATTTCGGTCGTCGGACTATGGGCAGTTTGGAATTTGCTGTGATGATCAAATGGAAAAGGTGTCACCAACTCACGGCAGTTGGTATGGATTCAGTTTGAGATCAACATCATTTCTCCGTGGACTCGGCGAAAATCTCCGCGTTCTCCGCGTTGAAGATACTTTAGTATTACTTAACGCGGAGAACACTGAGAATGACGCGGAGACCGCAGAGCGATACCGCAAGGCATAGCGAGATGTCCCGCAGGTAACAATAATCAAAATACTGAGCTTCCGCTACTCGTTTTGCCGAAAACCTTCGATTTGCTAAAATACTCGTTTCGACTATATACGCAATTTGTATCTGTAATGAGTATCAAGCATATAACCGTTCGCGGTGCACGTCAGCATAATCTCAAAAATATTGATGTTGAGATCCCACGCGATAAATTGACGGTCATCACGGGGCTGTCCGGCTCGGGCAAATCGTCGCTCGCGTTCGATACGATCTATGCCGAGGGACAACGGCGTTATGTCGAATCGCTGTCGGCGTATGCCCGGCAATTCCTCGATCAGCTGGAAAAACCGGATGTAGATTCTATCGAGGGCCTTAGCCCGGCGATATCTATCGAGCAAAAGACGGTCTCGCGCAGCCCGCGTTCGACTGTCGGGACAGTGACCGAAATTTACGACTATCTGCGGCTGCTTTTTTCATCCATCGGCCAGCCGCACTGCCATCAATGCGGTGCTCCGATCACGCGGCAATCCGTCGAACAGATAGTGTCGGGAATCATCGGCCTGCCGGAAGGCGAGCGGGTTATGGTGCTTGCGCCTATCGTTCGCGGACGCAAGGGAGAGTTCAAAAAAGAGCTTGAAAAGCTGCACAAGGATGGTTTTTTGAGGGCGCGGATAGATGGCGAGATCCGGCAGCTCGATGAAGAAATCATTCTAGACAAGCGGAAAAACCACACGATAGAGGTTGTCGTCGACCGTTTGTTGATAAAAAACGGCGTCAATGAACGCATTACCGAGAGTGTAAAAACTGCGTTGAAACTGTCGGGCGGTGCCGTTTTAGTATCGATCATCGATGGCGAAGAGAAGCTTTATTCCGAGAAAATGGCCTGCGTCAATTGCGGTGTGAGCATCGCGACGCTTGAGCCGCGGTCGTTCTCGTTCAACTCGGCTTACGGTGCCTGTAAACGGTGCCAGGGGCTTGGAACGGTGATGGAGATCGACGCGAACAAGATCGTGCCGGATCAAAGCATTCCGGCGGGAAAGATTCCGTTTCTAGGCGACATCGATAAGGCCGGATCGAAGTTTTTGCAGGCGGCGCTGATCGCGATCATTGAAAAGTTTACGGGCGGCGACAAGCTCGAACCTCCGAAAGATCTCACCACAGAGGCACCGAGACGCAGAGGTAAGAAAAAGGCGGTGGGGAGTGAGTTGTCCGAGAATTCAAAGGCGCAAAAAGCTCTCCTCGAAACGCCTTTTGGAAATTTGCCGCAAGAGATCCGCGACGCCTTTTTTCACGGCACAAAAAAACGCCTGACGTTTACGCATGGGGCTTATAAGCTTGAGCGCGAATGGAATGGTGCCCTGCGTGCAATGCGGGACCGGATGGAGAATCCGCCGTCGGAAAAGACACGGCTTGCGCTCGAAGAACTGATCGCACCGGTCGAATGTCCGATCTGTCATGGCAGCCGCCTTCAGCCGGAAAGTCTTGCCGTTAAGATAAACAATCTTGGTATTGCCGAATACACGTCGCTGCCGATTGACGAGCTGGCCCCGAAATTCGAAGCGATCAAACTGACGGTCAGAGAGGAAAAGATCGCAGGGCTTGTCCTGAAAGAGATCAGGGAGCGTGTGCGTTTTCTCGATGCGGTCGGTCTTGGATACCTCTCGCTTAATCGTGCGTCGGCGACACTTTCGGGTGGCGAGGGACAGCGAATACGTCTCGCGACGCAGATCGGCTCGCAGCTTCGCGGCGTCCTGTATGTGCTTGATGAACCGAGCATCGGCCTTCATCCGCGTGACAACCGCAAATTGCTTGAAACGCTGCAAATGCTACGCGACTTGGGAAATACGGTTTTGGTTGTCGAGCACGACGAAGAAACCATCGAGCACGCCGATTATGTCATCGATCTGGGCCCGCTGGCCGGCACACACGGCGGCGAGGTGGTCGCAACCGGAACGCCCGCGGCGATTGAGCAAAACCCGAATTCGCTGACCGGACAATACATGTCGGGTAAATTGAAGATCGACATCCCTGAAGTGCGCCGGCTGCCGAATGGACATCGGATCATAGTCAAAGGTGCCCGAGCGCATAATCTGAGAAACATCGACGCCGAGTTTCCGATTGGCGTTTTTACGGTCGTGACGGGCGTATCGGGTTCGGGTAAATCGACGCTCGTCGAAGAGATCTTGTATCCAGCGTTGTATCGCCATGTTTATAAATCGCCGCTCGAGCCGCTTGCGCACGACAAGATCGAAGGACTGGAGCTTGTCGATAAGGTCATCGAGATCGATCAAACACCTATCGGCCGAACGCCGCGCTCGAATCCGGCGACTTACACCGGCTTGTTTACGCCGCTTCGTGAGCTGTATGCAATGCTGCCCGAATCTCGCGTTCGCGGTTATAAGGCTGGAAGATTTTCTTTTAATGTGAAGGGCGGACGCTGCGAGGCATGCGAAGGCGGCGGGCTGAAACGCTTTGAGATGAATTTCCTGCCGGACGTGTATGTTACATGCGATGTATGTCGCGGCAAACGTTATAACCGCGAGACGCTGGCGGTTAAATACAAGGGGCTTTCGATAGCCGATCTGCTTGATACGACGATCGAAGACGCGTTCCCGATCCTCGAAAATATTCCGCAGATCAAGCAAAAGCTGCAAACGCTGCTGGATGTCGGGCTTGGATACGTGCAGGTTGGGCAATCGTCGACAACCCTCAGCGGCGGCGAGGCACAGCGGATCAAGCTCGCAAAGGAATTATCAAAACGCGCGACGGGCAAAACCATATACATTCTTGATGAACCGACAACAGGCCTTCATTTTGCCGATGTCCATAAACTGCTCGAAGTTCTGCAGCGGCTGGTCGATGTCGGCAATACTGTCATCGTCATCGAGCACAATCTGGATGTGATCAAGTCAGCTGATTTTGTGATTGATCTAGGTCCTGAAGGCGGCTCGGGCGGCGGTCGCGTCGTTGCGACCGGGACGCCGGAAGAGGTTTCGCGCGTTAGAAGATCGTATACGGGACAGGCATTGAAACCTGTTCTCGCGTAACTAAACATTGTGATACAATCTGTATACCGAGGTAAATGCTATGTCCAACGCAGACGTATTGAAAAGAATAAGCGTACTGGAAAACGAGTTGAATTTACTCAAACAGAAATTCGAACAAATCGAGAAACAAGAACTTCCATGGTGGAAGAAGATTATTGGAACTTTCGCAGACGACCCGGCGCACGAAGAAGCTATGCGTCTAGGGCGCGAATACCGCTTGGCGCAGCGAGAGGATTACGATAAGGATTAATGATAATTCTCGATACGGATTGCATGAGCCTGCTTCAGCGCGAGAAAATTCTGGACTCGTCGCGTTTGCGGCAAAATCTTGACAAGTTTCTTTCCGATCATATATTCACGACAATAATTTCGTTCGAGGAACAAATGCGAGGCTGGCTTTCCTTTGTGGCGAAGAGCAAAACCATTGACGAGCAGGTTTTTGCGTACGACAGATTGCACAGATTTCTTGGCAATTACCGGACCGCAAAAGTGTTGGATTTTGACGAAAAGGCAGCTCAAGAGTTCGAGAATCTGAAAAGTCAGAAAATCCGCATCGGCACAATGGATTTGAAAATCGCGTCGATAGCAATTGCGAATAATGCTATCTTGGTTTCGAGAAACTTGCGCGATTTCGAACTGGTTCCGAATCTAACTGTCAAGGATTGGACAAAATAGCCCGGTTCTTAAAAATTGTGGCTTCTTTCCGGCTTACAAACCTTCCAAAAGCTGTTGCTTCAAGCTGACCCGCATTTCTCGGCGGGAGAAAGCTCCGATCAAACTCATCGCGCGGTCAAAATCCGTTTGGGCAAGACCGCGGATGATCGAAAAATCGATGTAGATGCCGAGCGAGCCGCCATTGACGATAATCATCTCTCCTTGTCGAATATTCGAGCTTCCCTGAAAACCGTTAAAGACGATTGCAGCCTCGGTCAATTCGTTGATCTGCTGCACAAGGCCGTCAAACATTCGGAAGCCTTCCGCCGGCTCTATTCTGGAATAGGCGGCAATTATCTGCATCGTCTGCGACATTTCCGAGCTTGTTTCCGGTTTCGACGGGATTTGTGACCTCGCCTTTTCAAGCAGTGCGGCCGCGTAGGATTTATTTTTCTCCATGTCGCGGCTGTATGCTGTCTGTGCCAGCGAAACAAGTGCGGAATGCCGGTTAGAATCGGGGAATTCGTCTATCACCGATTCGGCTTCGGTAAATCGGCCCTGGTTCATCAATTGATGAGCATAATACCAGTTGAGGCTGCTGACGGCATTTTCAAGCGCGTCGTCAGAGAAATTTTCGGTCAGGATGGAGCGGGCGCGGGCAAAATCGCCAGCCGCCGTCAGTCTGGTTGCAGCCGATTGATAAACCTGACGCCGCGATTCGAGCGGAAGCTTGCTTACCTCAGCCAAGACCTGTTCCACGGGCGTCTCCGCATTCGTAAGCCTGGCTACGTCTTCGTTCGGCTCGAACCCGCGAAAACCCCGCTGCGGCATGTTTTTTTCGACCTGCTTTAGCTTTTCAACTGAGGCCGGAACCAACTTTTCGGCTATTTGTATGATCGAGGGGCCAAGACCGTAACCGTACTGGCTGCCACGTTCAATATAAAAATTGATCATTTTCTCGGCCAGCGATCTCATTTGCGAAATGTCAAAACGCAATGCTTTCTCGGTCGACGGACGTGAGCGGATGAATTCCGACAGGAATGAGTTGGCAACCTGGATCGTCTGATAGTCGGGTTGATTGGCGATTAGAAAAGACTTCCGGGAAATCTGGGCAACAATCTCACTTGCCAGTTCGTTCGCGGCAGCCGGGTCCTTATCAAAAAGCTTTCGCAGGAGGTTCAGCGTTTCGCCCGAAACGCCGCCCTTTAGTGCAGCTTTGAGCAAGGCAATAGCGCGTTCGGGATTCTGGTCGGCCGCCATTTTAGTCAATATTTGTTCAAGTTGAAGCTCGTTCTGTGCATAATGTTGATCCGTTCCGGAGTTGCCCCGGATCTTCGAGTCCTTCACACGGATGCTGAAGATCGCCCGTTCGATTGCGGCCGGTCTGGTTCTATAAAGGCTCTGCAAAGCAAATTCCGCATTGCGGGCGGCGATAGCCTGCAATATCTGCGGACGCGTCGACTGTCCGGTCAATAACTCACTCTGGTTGCCAGACTTACGCTCCAGTTCGATCGCAGTTTGAGCGCGGATAAGCTCAGTCACGGAATCCTCAAAAAAGTCCTGTGCACGCTTTTGGTCGAAATCCCATAACTTTGCTCCAAGTTTGGCAAAAACGACCGCCCGGTTTTCGCCAAGCCGCAGTTCGCGGCTGTCAGCCTGTATGCTTTCGATCAGGAGCATCTGCCGACGCTGCTTCTCCTTCGCCGCTTCATCTTCCTTCTGAGCAAAAACGCCCGTACTGCACAAAAGCAACATCAGAACCGATAACCATCGCTTGCTTGTCATTTAATTTTCTCCAGATCTAAGAAAGTTGTTATTTTGAGAACGCGCAAAGGCCGGAAAGGTTGCATCGACAAGATTAATGAGATGAGGAAACTGAAAAGGGGTAGATCATCTACCGATAGCCTCAATCATCTCCCGCACCGCCTGATTCAAACCGACGAACACCGAGCGTGAGATTATGTTGTGTCCGATGTTGAATTCGGTTATCTCCGGGATGGCGGCGAGAGCGGAGATGTTGCGGTAGGTGAGGCCGTGGCCGGCGGCGACGATAAGGCCGAGGCTTTTGGCGTGGACTGCGGCGGCACGGACTCGTTCCGTTTCAGCGGCGGCCCGCTGCTCGCCTTCGCCGTGAGCGGCACGCGCGCTCAGAGTTAGCTCAGCGTATTCGGCAGTGCACAGCTCCACCTGCTGTGCCCCGACGCCGTTTGCCGCATCTATCTGCTCAACATCCGGATCAAGAAAAATGCTGACGAAAATGCCCGCTTCTTTCAACTTGGAAACAACATTTTTAATGTTTTCAAAATTGCCGATAACGTTGAGGCCGCCTTCGGTCGTAATTTCATTCGGGCTTTCGGGCACAAGCGAGACCGCATCGGGCTTCGTCTTCAACGCAATCGCCACCATCTCGTCGGTCGCGGCCATTTCGACGTTGAGATATGTCGTCACGACATCTCGGAGCAACTCGATATCGCGGTCCTGAATATGCCGCCGGTCCTGACGCAAATGCACCGTGATTCCATTCGCACCAGCCTGTTCGCAGATAACCGCCGCAGTGATAATGCTTGGCTCGATCGTCTTGCGGGCCTCGCGGATAGTCGCGACGTGGTCGATGTTGACATTTAGTTTAGCGGTCATATGGCTCGGCGCCTGGTTCCGCGAGGCGTAACAACAGTAAAAAATCCCTCGAACTCCATTCCTTCCGCGATCATGTCAAGCAATACTTCACCCAAATATGTAGGGCTATAACGAGGTATGCGAAAGTATATGACGCCGCGCGGCGGTCGACTGTACCAGTAAAAATCAGTTCGCCGTGATCCCGATCAAGGGTAATCAGTAAACGGTTCTCTTTGACGGCGATCTCAATTACATCATAATCGGCGATAGACGGGAACTGCGTACCGACGTGAATGATATCAATACCGTTTGAGAGGAGAAACTCGAAACTCGGATAAGGAAAGTTTTCGTCCGCGATATACCCGCTCATTTAATGAGATCGCGATGAAACAAGAGACCATCTTTCAAGCACTCGTGAGCATAAGCAAAGACAGCTCGAAGATCGTCCCGGGTCAGTCTGGGATAACTGTCCAGAATATCTTTCTCCGACCAACCATCCGCGAGTCGATCCAGAATGAGTTCCAATGAGATTCGAGTTCCTTTGATGGTCGGTTTTCCCACCAATACGTCCGAGTCAGATACGATTCGATCATGCCAGTCCATACAAATATTATACGATGCTAGCCAGTTTTTTCATAGATCCCAGTCCGAGCATTTCGCCGTATTTGATTCAGCTCCGAGAACATCCGCATCGTATCGCGGACGACGCTTACCTTTGAACCTTCGACGTTGTTCCAGCGGACGGGGATTTCAGCCAGTCGCAGACCGTAGTGTTTGGCTACGAACAAAAATTCGACGTCGAAACCGAACCGGCCGATCGTCATCAGATCGAGCAAGGGCCGGAATTTGATCATATTAAATGCCTTAAATCCGCATTGCGTGTCGTAGAACGGCAGGCCCGACATCGTTTTTATGATGAGATTCATAACGCGGCCGCCCTGTTCGCGACGCCACGGCTGATGTGTTCCGATCAGGCTCCGGTCGAGGGCACGCGAGCCGAAGGTGACATCATATTCGCCTGAAATTACCGGATCTATCAGCTTGGGCATCTCATCGATCGGTGTCGAAAGGTCGGCATCGCTGAAAATGGCTGTGTCGGCGGATGCGGCCAACAGACCGGTTTTTACGGCAAAGCCCTTCCCGCGATTTTTTTCGTAGCGAATAACCTTGGTGTCGGCCTCGGGAAATTTTGCGCAGGCCGACTCCGCGGTCGCTGCCGTCGCATCACCCGAGCCGTCATCGACGACGATCAACTCGCCACGGATACCGGTCTCTGCAAGATAAGACAAGATCTTGTCGATGGAATCGCCGAGCCTTTCCTGCTCTTCAAAGGCCGGAACTATGATGGAAATATCTGGTTTCATTAGGCAAAATATAGATGTTAGATTCTCAAGAGTGAAAAGTAAATCCGGTTGCCGGGTAAACATCGAAAACTATGGCATTGTTCAGAATTTGTTAATCCGGCAGGGCCATTTGACACTATTATCGATAATGCCCGGCAACGGCTTTGTAACCCGCGACAACTAACTTATGATATATTTGTAGTGTTTTTGGAGATTTTTTTGATGAATAAGAAGTTTGCGATCGGAGCTGGAATTTTAATCATATTTGGGGCGCTTGCCGGTGGATTGTTCGGCCGGCTGGCCAATTCGACTTCGGCAAATTCGGAGATGACGAGCGGCAGAATCGTATCCGATTACCGCGAGGCTCTTGATGTTATTGACAAGAATTATGTCGGCAAGGTCGACCACGAAAAGATCTCGGACAGCTCGATCCAGGGAACGCTTTGGACATTGGACCCGCATTCCTCGTTTTTCACCCGCGACGAATTTCGCAAGCTTTATGAGGAACAGGCCTCGCAGTTTTACGGCATCGGCGTTTCGATCCTGCAGCACCGCGATGGCGTTTACGTTCAATCCGTTATTCCTAATACACCGGCTGACAAGGCCGGGATTCGCTATGGTGACCGCTTTGTCACGGTTGACGGCAAGGACGCGAAGGAGTGGACGAGTGCCGAAGTTTCGAAAAATGTTCGAGGCGAACGCGGAACGTCCGTGAAATTAAAGATAGAGCGCGTGACGGCGAATAATCCGCTTGATTTTGAGATCGTTCGCGGCGGCGTGCCGCTTCCTTCGATCAGAAACTACTTCATGCTTCCGAACGGCGTGGGCTACATCGGCCTTGTCGGCGGCTTTCAGGAGACCACATCCTCCGAACTTGACGACGCAGTTGCCGCATTAGAAAAGGTTGGGATGAAGAGCCTGATCCTCGACGTGCGGAACAATCCGGGCGGGCTGCTTCCGCAGGCGATCGATGTCGTCAGCCGGTTTATTCCTGACGGGCAGACCGTAGTGTCCGTAAAGGGCCGTTCGCGATATGCGAAAACGCAGGAGATGCGTTCGACAGGCGGCCAAATACATAAATTTCCATTAGTTGTAATGATAAACGGCGGTTCTGCTTCCGCGTCCGAGATCGTTGCTGGCGCGATCCAGGATTACGGACGCGGTGTGATCGTCGGCACCGATAGTTTTGGAAAAGGCTTGGTCCAGCGCGTATTTCCGCTGCCGTACGGCACGGGGCTGACGTTGACGATGGCGCGGTACTACACGCCGTTCGGCCGTTCGCTTCAGCGTGATTATTCCAGCGGCTCGATCTACGACTATTATTCGCATCAGGATGAAGCAAACGGATCGGCAGTTGATGCGAAGCCAAAGCCCGCGGGCGAACCGGTGACGACCGCGAACGGCCGAGTTTTGTACGGCGGACGCGGTATCGAGCCCGATGTTGCAGTAAAGCCATTTGAAAACACGGCGTTGCGATTCAGAATTAACGACGCGGCTTTCTATTTTGTCCGGCAGCTTGTCGCGGGCAAGGTGCAGGGCTTTGAAAATTTCAAGATCGACCGGCAAAATCACGCTATTTCTGTTCAGAATGATGCGTTTCAGATCAGCGATAAACTATTCGAAGCGTTCAGGCAATATACGGTCGGGATAAAGGAATCCGGCTTATCGGCAGAGAATATTAACAGCCAGGTAGATCTTTCAAAAACACGGATTCGTGAGGAACTGGCGACGGCAAATCATTCAAACGAGGCCGGTATCCAGGTTTTGCTCGAATCGGATCCGCAGGTCTTAAAGGCCATCGAATCAATGGTCGGCGCTCGAAAAATGCTCGAGCAAAACGTAGCGATGAAATAGCGTTTTGGCTCCAGGCTTTATTTATCAAGACGAACTCGCGGTGAGTTCGTTTTTTGTTGATAACTGCGGAAAGCCCGCGCGTTAGCGAGCGTAATATGCTCAAAATTGGATGTATCGGCCTTGCTAACTCGCGGGGCTTCGGCAATTCACGCCGGCCGAAACCGGAGCGAAAATTCGAGATATGAAATTTGAGATTTGAGATCGAAAAGTACACTCTCTACGGGTAGTGATTCTTCCTCGGTCACCTTATTCCGCGATTTGGTTTTGGTGACGAATAAGAGAGACCACGGAATAAGAGGAACAAAGAGGGACAAGAGTAGGAAGAAAGGGCGCACCGGCGAAGTGCTTTTTCCGCCTTTACGCATTTTTTACTTTTCCACCTTTTAACTTTTTCCCTTAGAATAGATTTTTGATCATTTATGTATAAGCAGATAGGCATCTTGACGGGCGGTGGTGATGCGCCGGGACTAAACGCCGTTATCCGGGCCGTTGTTAGAACGGCGATCGGCGAATACGGGATGAAGGTTATCGGGATCGAGGACAGCTTTGAAGGAATTCTTGGCGAAACTCATACGATGAAGCTGACTACCAAAAGCGTGAGCGGTATTCTGCCGCGCGGCGGAACCATACTCGGCACGCGTAATCGCGGCAGCTTTGTGAGAATGGTTGACGGACATCCGGTGTTTCCGGAAATGCCGATCGGCGAAGCTTTGGCGAACCTGGATATTCTCGGGATTGAGGCTCTTATCGTGCTCGGTGGTGAAGGCACGCTGGCCATAGCCGAGCAGTTTCACAAACGTGGATTTCCGATCATCGGCGTTCCAAAGACTATCGATAACGACCTTGCGGCAACCGAATTGACGTTTGGATTCATGACGGCGATCGACATCGCGACCGAAGCACTCGACCGGCTTCATACGACGGCGGCGTCGCATGACAGGGTGATGATCCTGGAAGTGATGGGCCGAAATACCGGCTGGATAGCCCTTCACTGCGGTCTGGCCGGAAGCGGCGACGTCATATTGATACCCGAGATACCGTTTTCCTTTGAATCGGTGGCCCAGAAGGTGCTGGCCCGCGAAAAAGCTGGATCACGGTTCACTAATATCGTCGTCGCCGAGGGAGCGATAGAAGTCGGCAAATCGGCACTCTACTCG
>JANNGV010000227.1:0-3248 GCA_031404055.1 Chloracidobacterium sp. | reverse complement strand
GAAGAGGCTATGAACTTCTACGTATCGATCTTCAAAAACTCGAAAATCGTCAGTACTATGCCCGGCCCAAATGGGTCTGTAATGGGCGGAGCTTTTGAGCTTGAAGGCCAGCGGTTTGATGCATTTAACGGTGGCCCGCATTTTAAGTTCTCGCAGGGCATGTCGCAGTTTGTCGGCTGTGATACGCAGGACGAGATCGACTATTTTTACGAAAAACTTTCCCAAGGTGGCGAAAAGCAGCCGTGCGGCTGGCTGACGGATAAATTCGGCGTATCATGGCAGATTATTCCGCCCATCCTTGGCGAGCTGCTTGCCGACCAAGACCGGGAAAAGGCAAACAGAGTGATGCAGGCGATGCTCAAAATGCAGAAGATTGATATTCAAGCGCTGAAGGATGCGGCTGCCAAATGAAAAGTAGTCAGGCGGATCAATTCGTCGAAAGGCTGAAAGCGCTCCAGTCTGATGACGAACTGAAAAAACACCAACGGTATTTCAAGTTCATCGAAGGCGATCAGAGCAAGGACGACTATTTCATCGGCGTCCGGATGGGCAGCATTTTCGAGCTGGGAAAAGAATTTAGCGATATGCCCGTCCCTGAAATCGAGAAATTGATGAAGAGTCCGATCCACGAAGTGCGTGCCGGAGCGCTCAGCATAATGGGACAGTGCGCGAAGGGTAAGAAGTGTTCGGAAGACCGGCTAAAAGAGATGTATGAACTTTATATCCGCCGCCACGACCGGATCAATAACTGGGACCTCGTAGATCTGGCCGCCTATTACGTGGTCGGAAAATATCTGGCCGATAAACCGAGAGACGTCCTTTATCGGCTGGCTGCTTCTAAGAATATGTGGGAACGCCGCTCGGCGATCGTGGCAACGGCTCATTTCATCTTGAAGCAACGGCAGGTCGACGACACCTTTGCCATAGCCGAGATACTAGTCAACGACAAGGAAGACCTCGTCAACAAAGGGACTGGTTGGATGCTGCGAGCCGCAGGCGATGTCGACAGAGAGAGACTCATCGGTTTTCTTGATAAACACGCCGCGACAATGCCGCGGGTCCTTTTGCGTTACTCGATTGAAAAGCTGGATAACCAGCAGCGTGAGTATTACAGGCGAATGAAAGATGGGGTGGCCGGCACGAAGTAAGGCTTCCTTTTGCTGGCTTTTTTACCGCGGCGAAATTAAGATGCTGGTGGTCAGGTGATTTATTTAAGTTGCAAGCGTAAAATCAGGGAAACTGAATTTACGAACGCAATAATGAAAAATCGCCTTACAAAGACCGCTTACCTGAATTATTTGAAATGCCCTCAGGAGTTTTGGCTGGCCGTTCACCAGCCGCTGCTTATTGCCGAACCCAACACGCTCGAATACGAGCATCTTCGGCAACAGGGTTACGCGGTCCAGCAGCTTGTGAAAAAACTGCGGCGGTTTCAACCGCAAGAAGGTTTCAACTTTGATTCGGAGCGGCCGTTTCAGACCGCGGATCTGTACGCTCGATGCGACATTGTTATTACCGATAAGGCGACCGGCGTAATCGACCTTTATGAAACGAAATCATCATCATCTGTAAAAGACGAGCACATCGACGATGTAGCGTTTCAAAAAATGGTCGCCGAACTGAGCGGCTCGACCGTTGGACGCTGTTACGTAATAACGACAAACGGTGAATATGTGCGGCAGGGCGACATAGACCCTGAACTGCTGTTTTTAGTCACCGATGTCACAGACCTGGTTAACGAAAAGATTCCCGCGACCGAACAGCAGACAAGGGACGCGATCACCTATCTCGACAGTGTACCGGTACCGTCGCTGCTCGACTATTGCACTGCGAATAAGCTCGATTGCCGCTTTATCAAACTGCATTTTGCAGAGCTGCCTGATTACACGGTCTTTGACATTGCTTTCTTGAAGAACGAAAAACGACGCGAACTTCTTGGTCAAAATATAGTTGCGATCGTTGATGTCCCCGATGACTTCCCGCTTTCGGCAAAGCAGCGGATACAGGTCGAGGCCGCCAAATCGGGTGCGATTGTTATTGATCGTGAAGCCATCGCTAAACGTATTTCGACCTGGGAATATCCGCTCCAATTTCTCGATTACGAAACGTTTGCCTATGCCATTCCGCAATTCGAAGGTATCCGGCCGTTTCAGCAAATGTGCTTTCAGTATTCAATGCACACGATCGATGAGTCGGGAGCCGAGCCGAGACATTCGCGATACCTGTCGCACGGCGAAGACGACCGGCCGCCGCACGCATTGGTTGAGAGCTTAAAGGAAGCAATGTCGGGCGGAATCGGCACGGTGTTAGTCTGGTACGAAGCATTTGAGAAAACGCGCAACACCGAAATGGCCGCGATGTTTCCCGAGTACGCCGCTTTTTTTGACGAGATAAATTTGAAGACCATCGATCTGATGAAGATCTTTTCGGACAAGCTTTATATCCACCCCAAGTTCAAGGGCCGCAGTTCGATTAAGAAAGTCTTGCCTGTCCTCGTTCCGAGCTTGTCTTACTCAGATCTAGGCATCGGCGATGGATTGACGGCTACGATTAGCTGGTTTCGCGCCGTAACATGGGACAGTCTGAAAGACGCGGAGCGGCAAAGGATCTTTGCTGATCTCGAAGAATACTGCAAACTCGACACAAGGGCGATGGTCGAAATTTTCAACGAACTCAATGCACTTGCAAATGAGTCTGAACCACGCGCCGCGGCGACAGGGTTTCTGCCTTGATAACCAGAACAGGAATTTTGAGGACGCGAAATCGTCATTTACTTTTTGTTTAGCGCCTCGGCATTTTGAGGCTCTGCAGGCAATACCTTCGGCCTCCATCAGGAACCGACGCTGAAAAAATAAATTTTGATTATGGAGGAAAAATAAATGGTATCTGAAACTCAGCCAGTCTCTAAAACGCTTCTGTGGGCAGGATATATCGCCACAGCTCTGCCGGTGTTGTTACTTCTTTTTAGCGCGTCAGGTAAATTTTTTAAGCCGGAAGGAATGGAGGCCAATATTCTTCCTTTGGGATGGAGAATGGATCAGATGACCTGGCTCGGAATTGTGGAATTGGGCTGCATTATTATTTACCTTATTCCGCAAACCGCAGTGTTCGGCGCCGTTTTGCTTACCGCATATCTCGGTGGAGCAACGGCAGCACATGCTCGCATCGGTGAGCCTTACTTCATTCCCATCATCGCCGGAATATTGGTTTGGGTTGGAATCTACCTCCGCGAACCGCGTTTATGGACG
>JANNGV010000226.1:0-6834 GCA_031404055.1 Chloracidobacterium sp. | reverse complement strand
GCCACGGCTAAAATACCGCACCCCGGTTTCGGCGTCCCCCATCGCGAGTCGACGGCCCATCTCGCCCCAGTTTCGAAGATCGTCCGCTGAGAGAATCTTCGCGGCCCTCGGCACCGCTTCGACAAACGCACGGCTGACGCGCAGAGAAACAGCGGCAAGAGCGGCGCTAATCTCCAACGCGGCTCGCCTCTTGTCCGCCGGGAGGCGACCCAATCGGGCGGCTAAACCCGTAAATGTCTGCTTTTCCTTTTCAGCCACGATTCAAGTTTAAGTATTTGCCGGAAATGACGCAAAGAGTGAATTTATTCAGGTCGTCTGAGCATTTTTGGGATAATCTTGACTTTCAGATGGGCGATCACATCTTGGGCGGGTTCCTATCGTCGTAAATGAATACGTGGAAACACGCATTCGCACCGTATTCGATAAGGGCGTCAAGTTTGCCATCGCGTTCCATTTCGGCGAGTTTGGCCATAACGAAATTCTGCTCTTCGACCGGCATGTGCTTGCGTGCAAGGTCGAAAGCGCAGCCCGACGTGTGCGGAGGGAGTGAGTTTTCGTCCCGAACCTTAAAGGAGTTCGCATTGCTCGAATTGAGGAGGATCTGATAGTCCATCGAGCGGGTAAGGGATGTAACCCGAAGCGGGCGGGCGAATCTTTGAAAATAGGCGTCGGCAAGTTCCTTCAAGATAGGCTTAGCCTCTGGATGAAACATCCTGAGAAGCCGCATTCGCATTTGCTTACGGTCGGCCGGGTTGTTCAGGTCATACTTTTGACCGGCGAAATTGCTTGCGAGTTTCGAAAGTATGCCGTACTTTGGCGAGCCAACCTGAATTTCCGCCGCGTCCTCACGAAAGCTGAAAGACTTAAATGGCGCGTCACTTGCACTGCCGCCAACGTCGAGATAAAAGCTATTCTTTGCCATGGGCATTTCTATTAACCCGCGACTAAGTCGCTTTTCGGCGAGTTCAGCAAAATCCAGCGGCTGCTGGTACCCGCGGCCTTTCATTTCACCTAATTTTCGCTTTTGTTTTATCACGCCGTCGCCGAATAGTTCTTTCGGAACGGCCAAATCGGCGGGGCGTATACCTTTTTCGCCGGGGCGATCCTCGAATGCCTTCTTCTGTCTTTCCGCAAGAAATGCGGAGGTAACGTTAAGATCTGCTTCGTCGGCATCCGTCGACGTAACGGCAACATCTGCCACATTTTCCGCTTTTATCTCTTCTTCCGCCGTTTCCCACGATGCGATCAGGTCGTCAAGATCGTCTTCATCCTCACCTCCGAGAGGATCTATCACGCGTACGGGGATCCTAGAAGTAGTTATGACCGGAGGCGTTTTGGATCCGGTTGATGTAGTACCCGCATTTCGGGATCCGATCCAGAAAGCCAGCCCGCCAAAAACGATGATCGCAAAAGTCATTCCAGCCGCCGCAAGCAGAATAAGTGGCGGTTTTTCGGATTGGCCGACGTTTGCTGAGTTAGGTGGAAGTGGAGCAGGAATGGCCGACGGAGTGTTTACGTTTGTGGGCGCGTGTGGCAAAAATTGTTCAGATTCCGATTGCTTTGGGGATCGGCCGTCGCCGGCCTCGACACGGATCGTCGTGTGGCTGCCGATCCTGATCGTATCGCCATCCCGAACAACCCTCGGCCGTCCGCTGATTTTTTCACCATTCAGGAAAGTTCCGTTCGTGGAGCTTTCGTCGGTCAGCAGAATCTCATCGCCTTCGATAAAAAATGTTGTGTTGACGCGGGAAAGCCCAGAATCATCCAACACTAACTGGGCAGCCGGAGTCCGCCCTATTGTCAGTTCTTCGCCAAGTTCAACGGTCTTCGACTCGTTGGCGTTTTCTATGAAAAGCGTTACGTTCACGGTTAATGGTGATGGTCGGCTTCTGCAACCTCTTTAAGCTTTGAAATATCCAGCAGGCGGGCGAATTCGTCAAAATGGAACATTGTTTCGTCCTTACAGTGGTCGCAGAAAAACGTTACGTCTTCGCCCAAATACATATCCTTCAAATGATAAGCGATGAAGCAGCCATAGCAACGCTGTATGCGTTTGCCGAACTCGTCCAGAACTTCGTCGTTTTGATTGGTGTCCATTACTTAAAGCGAAATTTTAACACAGTGTTTTGAGTTAGGTGCGCGGCGTTTTCTTTGATTGCTGTTCCCCGTTTCTCTTATTCATCTTATTCCGTGGTAAGAAATCTTCATCACTAAGGGAAGAAAACCACGGAAAAAGAGGAACAGGATGAACAAGAACGAAAGATCGAATCCGAATCGGAATTACAATCAGGAAGTTTAGCCACTACTTAACGACGCCGCGTTTTGAGGACTCGATGAAATCGACCAGCAGATCTACTTCGGCACATCCGGATATTTCTTCTTTAATTCTTTCAACAGCCTGCGTCGTGTTTAATTTTGCCGACAACAAGAGATGAAATGCGTGATGCAGCTTTTCGATAGTGTCCTTCGAATAACCGCGCCGTTTCATCCCAACCCTGTTAAGCCCGAAGCACTTGGCGTGATTACCCTGGATTATGGCGAATGGCGGGGCGTCTTTTACTACTACCGAATAGCCGCCGACAAACGCTTCCAAGCCGATGCGGCAAAATTGGTGTACGCCGGAATAAGCGCCGATGTTGGCACGATCCGCAACCTCAACATGGCCGGCAAGCGTCGCGGCATTTGCCATTATTACATCATTCCCTATTTGGCAGTCGTGAGCGACGTGAGCCTGTGCCATGAGCAGATTGCCGTCGCCTATCCGTGTTAAATCACCGCCGCCCGCGGTTCCGCGATGAATAGTTACGAATTCACGAATTTGATTGCGTTTGCCGATCTCGGTCGCGGTTGGCTCGCCGGCGTATTTGAGGTCCTGCGGAGCAAGACCGATAGAAACAAAAGGAAAAATGCGGGTTTCGTCGCCGATCGAAGTGATCCCGTCGATAACCGCATTCGATTCGATACGGACGCCGTCGCCCAATGTTACCTGGTCGCCGATTATGGAAAAGGCTCCGATGTAACAGTCATCGCCTAAACGTGCTCTTGGGCTAACGATAGCGGTTGCGTGAATAAACTGGGGCATTTGAGAAGTTATTGGATCTGGGATATCTCGGTCGGAACATCAACGGAGTTTTCCGGTGACTTTCGCAGAATCAGCCAAACAAAAATGAACGCTACGGGAAATGAAAGAAAAATACCGGCCAGTGCTCCGCCCAGAACCGACCCGACAAATCCGATGATTCCATAGCGGGCATTTCTCAGTTTTAGACCGGTAAAAAGCGGGAAGCAGCCGAAAAGAACCCCCAATACCGCATTTGCAACCGACAGGTAGATAAGTGCTTCACGATAACCGATCCTAAATTCATCCATAGTCTTACTCCTTTGGGCTGCGGTTTGCGATCACGCACATTATCTCGGCTTCGGCTGTAACATTCCCGTCGACGGTTGCGATACCCCGCATTTTCTGTACTTTGCTGCCGATCCGCAATGCAATTACTTCCAGCATCAGCGTGTCTCCCGGAACGACAGGCCGACGAAAACGGGCATGCTCGATTCCGCTGAAAAACGGTATTTTTTCTTCACGGTTCTCGAATTCGCGAAGGGCAAGAATAGCACCCACCTGCGCCAATGCCTCAATCTGCAAAACTCCCGGCATTACCGGAGCCTCCGGAAAATGGCCGGCGAAGAAATGCTCGTTTATTGTGACCTGTTTTACACCTACGATCCTGATGCGCGGCTCAAGCTCAACTATCTTATCGACAAGCAAAAACGGAAAGCGGTGCGGCAATATCCGCTGTATCGCCAACGAATCGTAGATAGGTTTGGAACTCGGCATAAATGTAAAAAGCCAGAAGTCAGCAGAAGAAAAACTTCAACCGACTACTGACTGTTCAAGAAAACTGCGGAAAGGTTACTTAGGCGTCGCCGTGGTGGCTGTTCCGGCGGGACGAGCATTGTAATAAACAATGAAATCTTTCGTCACATCGTACTTATCGTCGAAGCCCAGCAAAAGTTCGGCCTGTTCAAGGCGGGCACCGTCCAGAATCAACGCATAGCCATTTTTCTTGGCATATTCGTTCATCGCTTTAACAATATCGCCGAAGACTGGTCCGACAACCGCAGGATAACGGCGTTCCTGTCGGGCCTTAAGATCTTCCTGCTTACGCTTCATGTTGGTCTCCAGCGTCTGATACTCTTCGACCTTTGTTTCCAGTGTAGACGTGCTAACCGGAACGGCACCGCCGGCGGCACGCTGCTGCTGCAGTGTCTGGATCTCTTTTGCGAGTGCGACCCGCCTGGTTTCCATCGTATTCAATTCGTCGACGGACGGCTTGAATTCATTGTTAAAAACTGTAAGCGCCGTTTTGAATTTCGTAATTCCTGTTTTTTCGTCGGCAAACATGTTGATGTTCACCAATCCGATCTTGCCGGTCGTGGTGGCCGCCGGAACCTGCCCGAACGCCGACATCGCAAAAACCGCCGTAAAAATAAAGCTGACGGTCATTAAACTAAATCTTTTCATTTTATGTACTGCTCCTTAAACTTGCTAAACAAGTGTGGTGATATATCAAGCTATATCTTTGAAACTAATTTCTCTTAAATTGTTGCCTGTCTCTAAATAATATAACGACAAAATAGACGACAATATTATGTTATGGACTTGCCGTTGTCAATTTTTGCCTGGAAGCTTGCTTCGCGTCTGTCGCCAAATTCGAATAACTTGGCCCTATTATTTGCTAACCGCAACCGCTGCCGCCGGAGGTCTCGCGTTATAAAAAGCGACGAATTCCTTTGTAATATCTACCGCCGGGTCCAAAACAAGAAGGGCGTTCGTCTGGGCTAAGGCCCCAATATCAAATATGACGCCATATCCTTTTTGCCGAGCAAAATCCTGCATTACCTTCAATATATCGGCCGTTAATGGGCTGATCACTTCATTCCGTCTTTTGCTGTAAGCCGCTTCGAACTCCTTCTTTTTGAAGTCGAATTCCCGCTGCAGCCGTTCGCCGTCGTCACGCTTTGCCTGAATCGTCTCCGGCTTCACCGGAACCGCCGGGTTTGCCGGTTTTTGCAGTTCGTCGGCGATAACCTTGATCCTGCCCTGCAACCCCTCAAGCTCCGCTACTCGGGGCTTAAACTCCGCGTCTAAAGTTTTGAGTGCTCCCACAAATTTTGTGACCCCGGCTTTCTCGTCACTGAACATTGCGGTATCGATCCATCCAATCTTTGACGGTGGCGACGTTCCGGCTGTTTGAGACATTGCCGAAATCGAAAACAGAATTAATATGGCGGTGCCGAATGCCCAGAGCCTAAGATACTTCATAAACTAATCAGTATTTGTCGCAGGCTAGAATGTTCGTCCAACCGTGAATCTAAACCCGTTTCGCTTGCCCGGCAGGAAAATGCCCGGGATCTCTTCCGTGAAGCCGAACTTTCCATTCGGATTATAGTAATAGATGAGGCGAAACGGAACGTTTACGATCGGCACCTGCACACGAAGTTCTAATCCGACACTGGCTTTGAAATCGCCCAGTTTATTGAACGTGCTGTCATCAACTCTTAACAGCGAATTCTGCTGCACTTCGCCGCGAAGGAAAATTTGCTGAACCTCCGGCGAAAGGCTGGATGGGCAGCCGAAACGGTTGCCGCGACAAAATTCATTAATAAAATCTGTTTTTGTAAGAACGCGGCCGCGGTAATATAAAATACTACCGAAACTGTTTTCAAGTACAGGTGTATTGATCAGGCTCAGCGCCGTCAACCTTCCCGCTCCAAGAAAAGAATCGTCAGCAAGAAACTCAGTATTTATCGCCTGAGTACCGCTTTTCCTTAAGTTAAACACGCTGCCTACATCGGCAAACACAGCCATCGTCGCCGGGCCAAAGATAGGAATGCGATACTCGAAATTTCCGAGGATCTGTGTGTCGCCGCCAATGAACCGGAAGTTTTTTGTAAACAAGGCTGGGTTTGTGCCGCCGCTGCCGGTGAGCAGACCTATGGTGGCCAAATCGATCGGAATTTGCGGATTTTCAAAGCCGATGAGCGGAACCGCCGTCCCGGAAGCGTTGGTTGTGGCCACCACATTTCGACTGGTAACGTAAGTGTCAAACGGGGCTATCGGCCCAATACTACGGGAGTTATAGCCACGAATATCGTTCTCGCTGCCGAGAAAATATCGTTCATATGCCGGTACGCCGCCGACGAACGCGATTGAATTTGCATTCCGAACCGTGTCCGTCAAAGCAAAGGTTCCGATGGTTCCAGCTTGAATTCTAAACGCGAAAACCTCTGGATTTTTGGACCGCTTTCGCCGGATCGGAATATATTTCGAAAAGCTGATGTTTGGCTGATAAGTGCGTACATCCCCGCCCAGACCGGCCAATGCAAATGAAGCTGTCAGTTGGGTTCCGCTCAAGGTATCGATGCCATTTGCGGACGGCTGACGCGTGTCGTAGACGAACGATCCGGTTATGCGGCTCGTCAGAATATTCGGTTGAGCGTAAATGACCGGAATGCGGGCCGCCGGATCGGCTGATTGGTTGACAGGCGGATCGGTAATGGTCGTCGCGGAAATTTGATAAGTCAGCCCGACTCTTGAAAACTGTGTAAATGTCCGTTTCTTGAAAAATAATTCTGACAGCGGGGCGGTGGCGAACAATGTCCCGCCGTAAGTGCTCTGCGTAAACAGGTTGCTCGAATCCGTCGTGACTTGTCCAAGCGGATTAAACAAATCGTTTAGAACGTCTGTATTTTGGGTCAGGGCAGTTCCTTCGCCAACCGATTGTCAGGCCTGAAAATCTTCCGCTGGCTTTACGGCGACACCGGCGTCGGTCT
>JANNGV010000225.1:0-2764 GCA_031404055.1 Chloracidobacterium sp. | reverse complement strand
GCGTGTGGAAGTAGGGACTCTTGTAATCTGCTCCCCGGTGATCTGCCTGGAAACCGTAGCCGATTCAGCCTGTACAAGCGGCTGATCGCTCGTAATATCGACAAAAATGTCCGCCGCGCCGACTTCCAGTGATACGTCAACAGTACGCGTGACCGAGGCCTCAACCTGCGTATTTTGGCTTATCGATTTCTTAAAGCCTTCTTTTTCATAAGCTACGCTGTACGTTCCAACCGGAAGCTGCGTTACCGTCCACCGGCCTTCGTCGTTGGTCGTCGTATTTCGCGTAAAATTGGTTGCAGTGTTCTTGACTGTGATGTTTGTGCCCTGTACAACTGCTTCGTTTTGGTCCTTGACGGTGCCGGTCAGGCTTCCCGTTGCCTGCGCAAACGCCGCTGGTGCAAGCAGCGATAAGAAAATCAATGTAAATAATCTTGCTATAAGATTCGATCTCATGGTTACTCCTCGATATTAAAATTCGCGAATAAGATAGTCGGCGGACGTGCTACGGCAACGGCCGAAATCCGCTTTGATCTGAAAAAACTTTGTCCTGTTTGTGGCTTGCAAGAGTTAGGATAGGGACGCGAAGTTAACTGGATGTGAAATAGATGTTAAATCGCGGTTAACTTTAGTGACCGTTCGATCCGCGGTTAACCGGAAAGGATGTCAGATATTAGGGTTGACAGCGGCTCTTCTGCACATGCTTTCAAAACGGCAAGAGGCCGCCTATTCGGACAGCCTCTTTACTCATTTGGTTTGCGAGAGACCTATTTGGTTTGCACGAATTGGTAAACGGTCGTCGTACCGCTAACCTCGTTCGCCACTGCAAGAAGTGGAACGCCGGTTGGGCTTTCATCCTCTGAAATGAAATGCAGCCCTTCCGGCCCCAGATCAAGAGCGGCCGTGGAGCTTATCGTTGCCGCGAAATTTCGATTGTTAATGTATTGTACAAATTTAACACTGTACGGGTCCGTAACTTCATAGACCAGGACACCGCCAATCCTTTCAAGGCCGACGAACGCGAACGTTCGGCCGTAAGCCGTTCCTACCGCTACGCCTTCCGGCTCCGGACCCTTGTTGTCGCTTCGGCCGTCAAAAACGTTGTCGTCATTGCTTGTATTGAAATTTAACGGCAAAGCGGCGGCCGTCCGCTGTTCAATGTCATCGCCACTGTCATAAATCTGTTGCCCGGCAGCATTTAATATCGAGAACGACCTTCCGCCAATTGTGTAGAGCTTTTCGAAATCGGCATCGGCGTCCGTGTTGCCAAGAGTTCTGGTCACGTTCAGACGGCCGAGGTTATCGTTATTCCTTAATCCGCTGGCTCCGGTCGACACATCGCCGTATCCCTGTGAGGCAAACGCGGCAGGATCGAGCGTCACGGCTCCGACCCGTACTTCTTCGGCAAATCCGGTGTAATCGCGGGCATCGCCCTCATTGGCAGTAACCAAAAACGTGTTATTCCCGTATTTAAAGGACGCTATCCCGTCCGGCTGGTACATACCGAACACCGGCCAGTGGCGAATGTTGATGATGCCATTGTTGCTGGAACCGGGAACGTCGCGGTCACTTGCGTCAAGCATATTCCCCCTGACGGTGTAATCCTTGAAACCGAGTCCAACGAGCTTCGTGAACTTGCCTTCTTTTAGATCCAGAATGCCAATTGCATTGTTCTCCTGAAGTGTTACCCACGCCGTTTTCGCCTCGTAATCAACCGCGATGTATTCGGGCTCAAGGTCTTGTGCGAGCGCTGCGTTCGGGCCAAAGATCCGAATGCTCGGATCTAGTTTCGACAGGAAGAATCCGCTAAAACCAACATTTCTTGCGGTAGCCGTCGCGACGCCCTTTCGCATATCGACCATAGTCACGGAGCCTTCGGGATCAATCGAGTCGGTCTGGCCGTAACTGTTCGGTTCACCCTCGTTTGCGACCAATAACAATTCACAGTTCGGTGTGAAGGTGAGCATATCCGGTAAAGCCCCCGCGGGAAGGGATCGAAGATGGTTGCCGTTCGCGTCGAAGAACTCTACGGTACCGTTGTCCGTTTTGACATCGGCCTGAACAGCGGCCGCAACCACGCCATTACAGACGTCTACACTGTTTGCCTGGTCCCCGAAAGGCTCAACATCGATGGAGAAAAGATAGGTCGGGATTCCCTGGTTAGAAGCATCCAGTACGTCGATAGATGAATTTCCGCCGTTTATGACAAATAGTCGCTGAGTCGCTGGATCGTATGAGACTATCTCGGCGGCGCCTTGGTTAAAAACACCCGTCGTCCGGGTGCCGACAAATCTCAATTCCACACCCGGGCCGGAAGCCCACAGAAAGGAAGAACTAAATATCACCGCCGACAAGGTAACGGCAAGAAACTTTGATACTTTCACTGATATATGCATATTTTTGTACGCGAGTAGGGATGGAAACCCGTTGCTCACCTTGCTCGCAGAAGTAGTTAGATTTTATCGGAAGGCGAAATTTTACGATTCCCGTGTTGCGGTTGTATTAAGTCTAAGTTAAATCCCTGTAACAAATGGGCAAAAAACGGAGATGTTAAATCGCGTTCGGCGAAAAAAGGGGTTCTGCTTTACAAATCATCGCAGCAAGTTTGCTGCCGCGGCTTCGCCGGTTTCGATGGCGCCTTCCATAAAGCCTTGCCAGTCGGCGAGGTGTTCGCCGGCGAAGAGGACCTTGCCGTGAGGGCGTTGGAGGATCGGGCGGATGCCGAACCATTGACCGGGTTTGTAGAGCGCGTAGGCGCCGTCAGTGA
>JANNGV010000224.1:0-6750 GCA_031404055.1 Chloracidobacterium sp. | reverse complement strand
CACAGCCTTCGCACACCAGCTCGTTGATGACGACGCGCTTTTCGGGGTCCACCATCTTGCCGCGCTTGCGGCGGCGGCGCTTCTCGGTCGCGCAGGTCTGGTCGTAGATGATGACGCTGGTGCCCTTGATCTCGCGCAACTGGCGCTGGATGGCGTCGAGCTCGTCGCGGTGGTGCACGGTGACGTGATCGAGGATTCGACGGCGTATTCCTCGATCGACTGCAATTTTGTTGCGTTGTCCGCTCCATCACCAATGAGGGCATCGATCATGCCGACCGTGCGATAGGTTATCGACTCCGCCACCCAAGTACGAATCGCCATCTCGGCCAGCTTGTGCTTGATAGCGCCAAACGACGAGATCGGCTTGTTAAATTGATGACGTTCATTGGCGTAGCGAATGGCTTCGTGCAAAGCAAGCTTCGCGCCGCCCGTAACGGACGCACCGAGCTTAAATCTGCCGACATTCAAAATGTTGAAAGCGATCTTCGCACCGTCGCCAACGTTGCCGATGAGGTTCGTCGCCGGTATATTGCAGTCCGACAAAATCAGCGGCGTGGTTGAGGACGACTTGATGCCCATCTTGTGCTCTTCGTTTCCGGGACGGCAATTCTCGCTGCGCTCGACGACAAATGCCGAAAACTTCTCCTTCTCGCCATCGACCTTTGCGAACACGATAAACACGTCCGCAAAACCGCCGTTCGAGATCCACATCTTCTCGCCGTTCAACGTGTAGGTCGTGCCGTCTTCGCTCAATTTAGCGTTCGTCTTTGCACCGAGCGCGTCCGAACCCGAACCGGCCTCGGACAAGCAATACGCCGTTACCACCTCGCCCGAAACGATCTTTGGAATCCAGGTCTGCTTCAATTCTTCGGAGCCGAAATACAGTATCGGGAGAAGTCCGATCGACGTCTGCGCACCGAACGTCGTGCCAAAGCCGCCAGCCCGTCCGATGTATTCGGCGATCACTACACCAGTCGTCTGATCGAGTCCGAGACCTCCGTATTCTTCGGGAATCGTCGCTCCCAACAGCCCAAGATCGCCGCCTTTCTTGACCAGATCGCGGGCAATTTCCCAAGCGTGATTTTCCAATGCAGCAAGCTGCGGCTGAATCTCATTATCGCAAAATTCCCGCGTCGTCTCCCCGATCATTTTTTGCTCGTCGGTAAAATCCTCGGGCGTAAAAATCTCGGCCGTCGTCTGATCCGTAATCAAAAACTCGCCGCCCTTTACATATTCTTTTTCCAGTTGTGTTTCCATAAGTTACTCCGTTTTTGTTCACCACAGAGACACAGAGGACACAGAGTTTTTAAGCACGTGCATTTTCCGTCTTATCCGTGTTGATCTGCGTCCATCCGCGGCTATATTTCTCTTTTTCCTCCGTGTCTCTGTGTCTCTGTTGGTGAATTATAGGTATCGGGCTTATTAAGCTGCAATCCGATGAATTTGACGATAGGCTCTTTCGTTCTTTAATCGCAGATCATACAGATCGACCGCCTGTTGCAGCCGAAGCCAAATTTCGGGCGACATACCAAGAGCGAGGCTAATTCTTTGCGCCAAATCCACCGTCAACCGAGACCGCTCCTTCAAGAGTTCGCCTACGGTCCGCGGTGAAACGCCCAATATCCTGGCAAATTCTGTCTGCGATAACCCTATTTCAGGCAGTGTGTCTTCTCTCAGGATTGCTCCCGGATGTGTGGGTCGGCGGTTTTGCTTAATAGCCATAACATTTCTCTGCTAGTGATAATCCTCTAAATCAAGATCAACGGCGTGCCCGTCTTCGAATCTGAAAGTTAAGCGCCAATTTTTATTGACCTTCATCGCCCAATAACCTGAACGCTCACCCTTCAATTGATGAAGATCGTATCCAGGAAAGTTAAGTTGTGCCGGTTCATCCGCCTGATTTATAGCGTCCATCTGACGTATAAGTTTAGCAGAAAAGTCTATGGGAATGTGTTTGGATTTGCCGGTCTCAAACAATTGCCGCATACCTTTATGCCTGAACGAAAGTATCATCTATTGGTTTTAGTTGACATTCTGCTTTGCGATTTTCCTCCCATTCCTGCTTATTCCTTTTTTTCCGTGGTTGGATTTAAATCTGCACCACGGATAAAGAGGAATAAGCAGGAATAAAAATAGCCATAGCCGAATTTGCGCCGGAAACCTTGCTCTACTTAATTCATCAGTTCAAAAATCCCCGCCGCGCCCATGCCGCCGCCGACGCACATCGTGACCATTCCGTATCGTGCATTCCGCCGCTTCATTTCTTGCAGCAGGGTCGCCGTCAATTTCGCTCCCGTGCAGCCGAGCGGATGCCCTAACGCGACCGCACCCCCGTTCACATTCACTTTTGACGGGTCCATCTCGAGCACCTTCATCACCGACAACCCCTGTGCCGCAAACGCTTCGTTCAATTCGATCACATCTATCTGATCGAGCGTCAGCCCGGCCAACTTGAGCGCCTTCGGAATCGCATAGACCGGTCCGATGCCCATTTCTTCTGGCAAACAACCGGCGGTCGCGAACGAGACAAATCTTGCCAGCGGTGTTAAGCCAAGGTCGCTCGCCTTTTCCATCGACATAACGACAGCCGCCGCAGCACCGTCCGACATCTGCGACGAATTACCGGCTGTCACGGTTCCATTAACGTGAAATACAGCTCGCAGTTTTGCCAGGCCTTCCATTGACGAATCCGTACGCGGCCCTTCGTCCGTGTCGAACACGACTTCTTTTCGCCGCACGCGTCCGCCCTCGTCCAGTTCATCGACATGCACGGTCATCGGTACGATCTCGTCCTTAAATCTGCCTTCTTTTATCGCCGACGCCGCCTTCTGATGCGAAGCGAGCGAGAACGCATCCGCCTGCTCGCGCGTGATCTCGTATTTTTTCGCGAGGTTCTCTGCCGTCAGACCCATGTTCAGGTAATAATCCGGATACGAATCGACAAGCACCGGATTCGGCCGCACGACATTCCCGCCCATCGGTATCATCGACATCGTTTCCAATCCGCCCGCGACGATGACATCCGCACCGCCGGTCGCAATCCTATCCGCTGCCAAAGCGATCGTCTGCAAACCTGACGAGCAATAACGGTTGACCGTCATCGCCGATGTCTCAACCGGCAGCCCCGCCGCGATCATCGCCGTCCGCGCGACATTCATTCCCTGCTCCGCCTCCGGAAACGCACAGCCCATAATTACGTCGTCGATCTGCGACGCATCGAGATTCGGAACGCGATTGACCGCTTCCCGTATCGCCGCCGCCCCAAGATCATCGGGCCGCGTGTTCTTTAATGTCCCCTTCGGCGCCTTACCCACAGCCGTACGCACGGCCGATACAATTACTGCTTCTTTCATATTTGTTTTTTGCCACGCATGACAAGAATTGCACGAAATAAATCCGTATTAGTGTTATTCGTGGCTAATTCCTAATTTCTGCCTTCCGCTTTATCGTCCTCAACATTTCCATCCGTATCAATCCGCTAAACGGTCGTATAAACATCCAATAAAATCCAAAACTCCTGCGGCTTTCATCGTCAAGGCATTTGATCCGCGTCTCGGTCGTCAGGCGTGTATTAGGGCCGTCGGCATCGAGCGAGAAATTCCACGCCGCTTTTGCATATCCCGCAGTGTAGAATCGCTTAAAGCTCTCAGCATCGATCTTTTGCAAACTGCCCGCGACTGTCCAAAATTTTCCGACGAGGCCTATGACCATCTCCTTATTCACTGTTTCGGCGAGCATCTCAAACCTGAATTTACCCAAATTACTAAGCGTCAAATCCCCGACCGACATGCCTCGAAGACGCATCAACCCGCGAATGATCAACGACTCCCTAAAATCGATCTCGTTGGCCACTCGATAAATATCGGCAGCGTCCGCGTGGATCGAAATGCCGTGCGTTTCGTTAAAATCATACTGCGGCAAAAATTCGTCGATCAGCATTTTTTTCCGCCCGTTCACGTGTTAAGCCCCGGCGTTATCGGGAATCCATAAGAAATTTGCCCACGAACCACGCGAAACATACGAAAAAAAATATCTATCAAGGCTTTCGCTTTTCGCTTATTTCGCGGGCAACCTCTTCGTACCGAAAACAGTTAGTCAGATGATCGTTCACTATCCCGGTCGCTTGCATGAACGCGTACATTATTGTCGAGCCGACAAAATTGAATCTGCGTTTTTTCAGGTCTTTGCTCAAAGCGTCCGAGACCTCAGTTTTCGCCGGAACCTCGCCCAGGTCTTTAAATTTGTTGACAAGCGGCTTGCCGCCGACAAAACCCCAGATATATTTATCAAACGAGCCAAATTCCTTTTGAACTTGTAAAAGAGCCTTTGCATTCGAAACAGCCGAAGCAATCTTCAAACGGTTTCGGATAATGCCTTCGTCGAGCAGAAGCTTCGCGCATTTCGCTTCGCTGTACCGCGCGACCTTCGCCGGATTGAAATTGTCGAACGCGTTGCGATAATTATCCCGCTTCCGCAAAATTGTGTCCCATGACAAACCGGCCTGAGCTCCTTCCAATATCAAAAATTCAAACAGCCCGCGGTCGTCATGCAGCGGCACGCCCCACTCCGCGTCGTGATACGCGATTGACAATTCGTTTGTTGCCCAACCACATCGCTTCATCGCTTTTTCGCAATGTACAAAGTCTTTTCGATCTGAGCGTGCACTACTCCGTTCTTGTCCTTTAATTCCAGATCGTAAATCCTGTCTACCGACTTTGCGTCTTCCGCCAGCAGTTTTATCTCGTCGATCTCCTGCTGCGACAGTTTAAAATCTACGTAAAGCGTATCCTTTCCCGGCTTCCTGAACCTGATCTTCGCCGCCTTGTCCCATACGATGTAGTCAGGCCCGAGGATATGAATTAACATCAGCATATAGATCGGGTCGATCGATGCATATATGCTGCCGCCGTATATCGTGCCGACATAATTTCGCGTCCGCCAGTTCAGCGGAAGCTTGACCCGGACTTCGCTGAAATCGTCCGCGATATAAACAATCCGTCCGCCGGTTCCGCGATATGCCGGAAAAAAATTGAACATCCAGCGAAATTTACGGCTCTTAAAACTCTCGGGCATATTCTCATCTTAAACTCCCCTCCTTTCAAAGGAGGGGTGGCAGCCGCTTTGGGCTGACGGGGTGGTTCTCTATCCGAGAAACTAAACGGGGAACCCCTCAGCCTCCGTCACGCGTTTCGCCTGCCGAAAATGCCGCTTGGTATGTTCGACCAAAACGGTGTACGCATCGTCGAGCTTATAAGTAAACACCGCCAGAAACGGCGATGTCACTACCGTTTTCTCGCGGTCGGCCGACGCACAAGCCTCGACCTTTTGATTCACTTCATCAATATGCCGGCTGAATCGCTCGATAATGTCCGCATCAACCTCGCTCGGCGGCACGATATCTTTCGACGGAGCCTTTGCCTTTTTCGAATCGACCGAAACCGCGTTTATTAAAAATCGCCCGCCCCAACCGCTAAACGGTGACCATTTTTCCCAAAATGAATTAGTCCGCGTGCCAGCCGACAGCTTATCGAACTCCGGATAGAACTGATGATTAGTCTTGATAATGTGTTCAAAACACTGACCGACGCTCCAGCTTTTCTCGGCAGGCTTCCAGTTCAATTGCTCCGCCGTCAAAACGCCAAATGCCTCTTCAGCATCTTCGGCAACTTTTCGCAGCTCCGAGGTTATTCCATTGATTCTTTCGTCCATAGTCCCTTTCCTCCGGGAACGCAGGCACCCTGCCTGCATGAGCGTGAAACGCGAAATAAACGCTGCCTGCCGTCAATTCGAACGCTGTCGCGTCCGTGCAGGCAAGGTGCCTGCGTTCCGGCATCAATTCCGATGCGGCTTGCCTGTCTTCAGCATCACCGCGATGCGTTCCTGCGTCTTCCGCTCGCCACAAAGCGAGACAAATGCTTCGCGTTCCAGATCTAGCAGATATTGCTCGGACACATAAGTTTGGTGATTCAGATCGCCGCCGCTCATCACCTTCGCCAGTTTCTTGCCGATCAACGCATCGTGATCAGATATAAACCCGCCTTGCTTCATCATATGCAGTGCAAGCTTCATCGCCGCCTGTGCCGATTCGCCCAACGCGAGAATATCAGTTCTCTGGACCGGCTGCGTGTAGCCCGATGCGTCTAGATTCAAAACTTCCTGCTTGGCATCGGCGATCAGACGGTCGCCGTTCATAGAGATGGAATCAACGTCGCGCAGGAATCCCCACGCCTTCGCTTCCTGTGCAGATGTCGCCACCTTGCCCATACCGAGCAGCTCGAATGTCTTTTTAAGAAAGGCCAGCGGATCGGCGTCCGGCGTGCGTTTGGCCGCGTCCATCGCCCGCATGGTCATCTCTTTGGTGCCGCAGCCGGCCGGGATAAGACCGACACCGACCTCGACCTGTCCCATATACGTTTCCGACGCCGCGCGGACGCGGTTGCCGTGCATGGCGATCTCGCAACCGCCTCCGAGGGTCATTCCGTACGGCGCGGTAACGACCGGTTTTGCCGAATAACGCAGCCGCATGATCGCCTGCTGCAGTGTATGTACCATTAAATTGATGTCGTCCCACTCTTCTTCCTGCGCGGCAAGCAGAAGCATCATTATGTTCGCCCCAGCCGAGAAGTTTCCGCCCTGATTTCCGACGACCAGGCCCTTGAAATTCTTCTCGACCTCGTCAATCGCAAAGTTCATCATCTGGACCGTGTCGCCGCCGATCGAATTCATCTTCGAATGGAATTCGAGACACGC
>JANNGV010000223.1:0-1721 GCA_031404055.1 Chloracidobacterium sp. | reverse complement strand
TTTGCATGGACCGAAGGCATTCTGCTGCTCGCGACACTGGCACGAAAATGGAAATTGAAAATGCTGCCCGAGCAAAAAATCGCTCTTCAGCCGATGATCACACTGCGACCAAAATACGGAATGCGAATGCAATGTCAGAACCGGGAGCAGTAGCGACTGGGTTCTTCCGCAACGTCGACTCAAAATTCCGAAATCAGTCCTTCAAGGCGTTTGAGCCATCGTTTCTTTTTGCCTTCTTCGCAACTTCCGTGGAAGTTTGAATCTTCTTTGCGTCGGGCGGAAAAGTGCCTTTCAGGAAAGTTTCGACGGCATTGAAAAATATCTCCGGCTGTTCGACATGCGGAATATGTCCCGCGGCGTCGATTATAAGCAGCCGCGCGTTAGGCAAAGCCCGAGCCCACGCTTCCGGCGTTTCGACAAAAGCCGGGTCTGCCGCTCCGTAAATGACCAGAACCGGAGATTTGACTACTCCAAGCGACGGCAACAAGTTCCAATCGCCGAGCGAATTCATAATTTGCTCATTGACGAACTGTTGATACCGCACGGCGTCGTCCGAACCGGAACAGACATCGCCTTTCAAGCGGGCGACACTTTCCGGCTTGGAAACATAAAAAGGAAGAAGCAGTTGATAAAACTCGCGGCAGACGGCTTTCGGGTCTTCGGCTTTAACCCAATTTTGATAGTCCGAAACGAAGGCATACCGCTTTTTCTGTTCGGCAGAAAATTGCTGGTTTAACCGCAACTGCATTTCTTCGTCAGCCTTGACCATAAAAGCCTTTGTCGGTTCACCGGGACTGTGCAGTATCATTCGCTCAACCTTATCGGGGTGCGCGACGGCATAAAATCCGATGAGCATTCCGCCCCACGAATTTCCCAAAAGCGTCACTTTATCGAGTTTGAAGAACAGCCGTACGGTTTCTAAATCTTCGATGTGTTTGGAGATTGAAAGTTTATCGCGGTCTTTTATTAAATCCGAACGTCCATTGCCGCGCTGGTCGTAATAGATGACGGTGCGATTGCGCGCCAGAAGTTCCAAATCGGGCAAAATCGAATTCAGAGAATTACCGGGTCCGCCGTGAACGACAACCAAAGCTTCCGTGCCGCTTCCAACAATCTTGTAAAATAATCGAACGCCGTCCGATGTACGAATGTAGCCCTCGCGGGGTGATCGCACTAAACAATTGCCGCACGCCTGCGAGAGAAAAATGAAAAGAAGCAAAGATAATCTCTTCTTCATATCGAACCGCATTTGTATTAGGAAAGCAGCATAAACCTATTATTGAGCCGGTCGGTCGCATTGCAGATCATGGCAAGAGAGTGGATGTATTAGCAATTTAACATAGTCGATTGGCAAGAACCCAGTCGCTACGGCTCCCGGTTCTGACTTTTGCTTACAAACATATTATCTCTGACCCAAAACCGCCACGGTTTTTCGGCGTCTTCACCGGCATAATCGATCCCGATACGTTTCCCCACCGCAATTTCCTTTGCCTGAAACTTTTTGAAATCTTCCAGCCAAATTTTCTCGCCGAGCAGATCTTCGCCATTCAGGCGGCGGTCGATGCCCATCGCGATGCAGAGTTTTCCCGGGCCGGAAGTGAGATTTTTGTCGGGCATCGGTCCACGACGCCTCCGCATTGTTTCGATCCCTTCAACAGACTCAAGCGCTCGGATCAGGCAAACATGCGGATGGTCCATTGGTCCGGTGACGACGTTTAGCT
>JANNGV010000222.1:0-10502 GCA_031404055.1 Chloracidobacterium sp. | reverse complement strand
GATACAAGACACCATTGAAAATATATCGCAGAACTGTGGATTACGAAAGGTTTGATGAGAGAAAGGCAGCAATAGTTGTCATTTGCGGAAGGTGGCTTTCTTCTGCATTTCCCATAGCAAAAGGTGTTTTAAGAAGGCATGGTGGGCAGCGAATCTTGCGATGGTTAAGCCGGGTAACCCATCGAGAAAGCCCGCCTTCAGAAAATAAGTCCGGATGAATGTCGTTGGACCAGCAAAGAATATCTTTAACGGGGAAGTCCGGTGGCCATTATCGAACATCTGCCGGGCGGCCATCGGAGCATATCGTTCGCCTATCATCCGGTGATGATGCAATGCGTTCTCAACGCTGTAGTGCAAGATGTTACCCGCAAGCTTTGCAGTTTGCGATCCCGAGACAAGTTTAAACGATTCATGTATTAGGACGTCTTTCCAACGGCCTTTTTTTCGGTTAAAAAAGCGAAGCTGCCAATCCGGATACCAGCCGCCATGACGAATAGCCTGGTCCATATAAAACGAAAGACGTGGAATTTTGTAACCGTCCGCCAGATCGGCCGCCGATTTGAGCGATAGAATTTCTGCTCGCAACTCTGAGGAAACGCGTTCGTCTGCGTCAAGACTTATTATCCAATCGTTTTCGGCCTGATCGGCGGCAAATTGCTTTTGTGAAGCAAATCCTTGCCATTCCCGAGTGATGACTTTTGCTCCGGACGCTTCCGCGATTTCGCGAGTGCTGTCGCTGCTGTCGGAGTCAACGACAATTATCTCGTCGGCCCATGCGACGCTTTCGATCGCAGCGGCTATATTCTTCTCTTCATTTAAAGTAATCAAAACGGCGGAGATCTTCACGAAACGGATTGTCGCAGACTTGCCGTAAAACTAAAAGGGTCGGAACACAGACACTTTGAGTTATCGCTTATGTTTTGCGATGTAAACCATTCGATTTATAAACACTTATCATCCCACTACAAACACGCTCGCAATACGATACAAGCTAAGACGCCCGTTTCGAAATTATAAAAAAGTTACGACAACTTTTGCCAGTTACTTTTGTTCGGTCGGGGTTTCGACCATTATGTTGTTGAGTTCGAGGGTCGTCGATGTTGCTTTTTGCAGATCGGCAAGAGCTTTGTTGTAGTCGGTTTCGGCTCTTATTTCGCCGTTACGGGCGGTCGCCAACGAGTTTTCGCGTTGGAAGAGCAGAAATGTGGTCGATTTCCCAGCGTCGAAAAGTTGACGTTCACCGTCCAGTTGTTTCTCTGCGTTTTCGCGGGCACGCCGCGACGTAAGGACTCTCTGGCGCGTCGTTTCCACGGCTTGGACGGCGTTGCGGACCTCGACGATTACCTGCTGCTCCTGCTGACGCAATTGCGTCGCAATCTGATTTTGCGTAATCTGGGCTCCGGCAAGATCCGCTTTTGCCGTCCGGTTACGGAAGGGGAACGAAATAGTTACTCCGATTGAATAGTTTGGGGCGTCAGAGCGGAAGGTATTTGCCAACGAACGGTTGAAACCGCCAAACAAAAAGCTTGGTTGGGCCGGAACAATAACCGACGGGTTTATGAGTGGCGGAAGAGTCGCGGTATTCAAAAACGCACGGGTCGTGTTTATTCCATTTAACAAAAGCAGGTCGCCTGCAGAAGTAAATAGATTTGTTTGAAACTCCTGACTCGTTCCGCCGCGGGCCAACCCGTCCAGCGAAAAGGTGGTGTTCAAATCGATCTGCGGTTTTGTTTGATTTTTGAAAAACGCAATATCGACCGCGTTGATGTCATTTGCCAACTTCAAGCGGCGCAGCTCAAAACGGTTGTCCATTGCGTCTTTTATGGCGTTGTCGAGGTTGACCGTATCGAGCGTGAATACCGGCTTATCCGTCGGCACGTAGCTTTGCGACCACTCGCTCGACATTGCGTCTCTTAGAACAAGCTGCTTGAGGTTGTTTTCCGTAATCGAAACCTGTTGTGTCGCTAAAAGTAGATCACTTTCGCGGTTCGCGAGCTCCGTGGCAACCTCGGCCCGGGCTAATGGTGCGGCGGCTCCGGCGGTGATCCTGGCCTCGATCTGCCGAAGATTCTCCTGCGAGAGGTTTAAATTCGCAACTCGGTTCTGTTGATCTCGCAAAGCAAAAACTAAGTCCCAATATGTCCGCTGCACCTGAGCAATTGTGTCGATCGTTTGCCGCCGGAAATCAGCGTCCGTCTGTTGAAGCAGACGGCGGGCGATCTTGATATTGCGACGGGTGCTGTCAATGCCGAAGTTGCGGAATAATGGCTGAGTGTATCGAATTCCGGTGCTTGACGAATATATAGCGCTCGTCCCGCTGCTGCCGAGCGAGCCGGAACTGACCTGCGCCTGCGCGAAGGCATTTTCGGTCCGCGTGTTGTTAAAAAACACGGTATAATTTCCACCGCCCGGACGAATGGAATTGAACATGTTCGCGTTTACGTTAAAATCGCGCGTCGATGATGAGCCGGTCGTGCTATTTACCGTAAACGTCGGCGACACGGTGAATACAGGATCATAAAACCCAAGCAGCGAACGAATCCGGGTTTCCTGAATACGAACGTCATCACGGGTTATCTCTATACTATTGTTGCCGGCAAGAGCTTTTCGGATAGCATCGTCTAGTGACAACGGAATCGGCGTGGCAGTCTGAATACCGACACGCTCTAGATTGACTCGAAATAAGGTTGCGATAGAGGCGTCACGCTTTTCGTGTAGGATTGGACTTTCGACAGGAACGGAACCATCTTTTTTTGTATCAAACGATATCTTTGCAAGCTGCTCCGTCTGAGCACTGGCGATAGACACAAAAAAAGACAGAATTACAGGTAATATTAATAACGAGCGGCGACGACTTTTCATTATAGGATTGCTCCAGGCTCCGATTCCAAATTTTGTAAAATCCTAAAAACTCAAACGGTTACTACGTCTTTCAAAATTGGATAGTTTCAAGAATTTGAATCGGTGTTAGTCTTAACGATCTTGATCTAAAAGTTGATTCGACGTGCTAGTTGCTTGATGAAGGACACGTCAATCTTTCTCCTTCAAAGTAGCTTGACAAGGAAACTGTGCCTTGTTTCAACGTCTATCAAGATAGCAGAACCTGATCGACAAATTGAATGTTTTCTTCATGCCGTGCCTCTCGATCCTCCGATTCTTGTTATTCCGTGATCTGATTCAGCTTTCGACTAGGGAAAAAATTGGATCAAGCTTAGGCTTATGAAATTTCTCGCCCGCCCGCAGGAGACTAGGCTTTGATGTTTACAGGGAAATACGGTATCTTGAAGGTTTTAAGGGCTAGATATTTGCGGAGGATTATTACTTAAAATGGGTATTAAAGTAGGTATAAACGGGTTTGGACGAATTGGCCGGAACGTAATGCGCACCTGCCTCGGGAGTGATGACATCGATTTTGTCGCGGTCAACGATTTGACCGACACAAAAACGCTTGCTCACCTGTTGAAATATGATTCGGTGATGGGAAATCTTCATCAGGAAATCACCGCTGACGGAGACACTATCAGCGTCGAAGGTGATTCCTTTAAGGTTTTTAGCGAAAAGGACCCGGCAGCGATCAATTGGGAATCGGTCGGGGCCGAAGTCGTGATTGAATCGACCGGACGATTTACGAATGCCTCTGACGCCGGCAAGCATCTGCGCGGGAGCGTAAAGAAGGTAATAATCTCGGCCCCGGCGAAAGGCGAGGACGTGACGATCGTACTTGGGGTAAACGACGATATGTATGATGCAGCGAAGCATAATATTATATCAAACGCGTCATGCACGACGAACTGCCTGGCCCCGGTCGCAAAAGTCATTCACGAAACATTTGTTATCAAGAATGCCTTGATGAATACGATTCACAGCTATACGAACGACCAAAATCTGCTCGATCTGCCGCACAAGGACCTTCGCCGGGCGCGTGCGGCGGCGCTTTCGATGATCCCAACCTCGACCGGTGCTGCAAAAGCCGTTGCTCTGGTGATACCGGAATTGAAAGGCAAGTTTGACGGCATTTCCGTCCGCGTGCCAACACCGAATGTTTCGCTCGTAGATGTCGTCATGAACGTCGAAAAGGAAACATCGACTGAAGAAGTCAATAAAGTTTTAAAGGACGCCGCTAACGGTCCGTTAAAAGGAATTCTGGCGTTCTCGGAAGAACCGCTTGTTTCTATAGATTTTAAGGGAAACTCCAATTCGTCGATCGTCGACGCCGAAAACACAAAAGTGATCGGTGGAACGTGCATCAAAATACTTGCCTGGTACGATAATGAATGGGGATATTCCTGCCGCGTTCGCGATCTGGTGAAGTTTATTGCGGAAAAAGGGTTGTAATACCTATTTTGCAGTTACATATGCATCCGAAAAAACTCCTACTTTTTTCGCTCGTTCTGGGATTTATTTTCAGTGCGGGCGAAACCGTTTTTGGCCAGAGAAAGAAGGCTCCTCGCCGATCTCCGGCGATTTCGGCGCGCGCGGAAACGCCCGAGGCAAAGCGTCGTTTAGAGACGTTTCAAAAGGTGTGGCAGGTCATTAACGAATATTATTTTGACCGGACATTCAATAACCTTAATTGGGCGGCGATCAAAACAGACTACGAACCGCGTGTGCGCGCCGCTAAAACCGACGGCGAACTCCACCGGCTTCTGCACGAGATGATCAACCGTCTTGGCCGCTCGCATCTTGCCATTATTCCGCCTGAGGTCTATCAGGAGATCGAAAGGGCAAAACTCGAAGCAAAAACCCGCAAGGATTTGGCGAAAGGCCTTATGCTTGGTTCGAATGGCGAAGACGAACCTGAAGAAGAGCACAATTTTGACGATGCATTGGCACAATACGGTATCGGTGTCGATCTGCGGGTTATGAACGGTCAGTTTGTCATTACGCGCATCAACAAGAATGCAGCGGCCGAATACGCCGGATTGAAAGCTGGTTTTGTTATAGAAAAGGTAAACGACGTCTCGCTGGCCGACATGATGCTGCGCATATCACTTTATCACGCGGCCTCGCGCGACATTCTCCGACAAATGCCTACTGAGCTGGTCAACAGTTTTCTAAACGGTGAAAAGGACAGTACGGTCGACATCACTTATCTGGACGAGACGGACCAGCGAAAACAGGTAACCATCCGACGTGAAATCATTAAGAGCGAAACGATTTCGATTGGACAGAATTTCCCGGACCAACAACTTGAATTCGAGACAACATCGCTTAATGACGAGGTTGGATACATTCGCTTTAACCAATTCGCTCTTCCCGTCGTCGAGAAATTTTGTTCGTCACTAACCCTTTTAAAAGATAAAAAGGCCTTGATTATCGATCTTCGCGGAAACACTGGCGGAATCATTGCATCGCTGGTTGGTATAGGCGGAATGCTGTCGGAAGCAATGATCGATTTCGGCACGTCGATCTATAAGAACAGAGATGAGAAGCTGACAGCCTCGGCCAAGGCAAAAAACTTTAAGGGAAGGCTCGTGTTTTTGGTTGATGGCACGACCGCGTCGGCTGCCGAAATGTTCGCCGTTTCGCTCCAGGAAAGCGGACGTGCATTGGTGGTTGGCGAAAAAACGGCCGGTGCAACGCTCCCCTCGATGGTTGTGGATCTGCCCACCGGGGCCGTGATGCAGTATCCGATAGCTAATTACCGTTCGAGCAAGGGTGCATTTCTCGAAGGTATTGGCGTAGAGCCGAACTATCCGGTCGTGCTTGATCGGAAATCACTGGCTGCCGGACAGGATCTGCAACTCAACAAGGCCTTAAGTCTGATCAAAGAAAACAAGGATTTTCCGGAGATCAAGAAAATACCTGATTATTTAGGCCCGCGAAACTACGGTTCCGGTCCGCCGCCACCACCACCGCCGCGAAAAATGCCGCCGGCAGCTATCGGAAAGGTGCTAGCGGAAGTGACGATAAAGGCTCCGCCACCCATCGCGGTGAAGGAAGAGCCAAGGGTAAAGGAACCCGCGGCCGTAAAGGTCATCGACGATTTTATTGCCGCTGTCGGCGGGCGAGAAAAGATAGCGAAATTGCAATCATATGTGATGACCGGCAATGCCGGACTGATCATACGCGGCTCTGTTCACGACTTTGAATATAGCGTATACAAACAGTCGCCTGACAAATACGCGGAGTTTATGACGTCGCCTTCTGCCGGCGAGATTCGCGAGGTATATAATGGAAAGAATTACTTCACTCAGGCTGACTACGGCTTTTCACACGAGGTTCCGGCTACCGTAGACACTTCCGACATCGATATTTTGTCGCCGATAACGGCCTTATTGAAGCCGGACTCTTTTAATTCTTTAAAGTATGCGGGTAGCTACGAACGTGACGGTCGAAAGGTAAATCTTATCGACGCCACGTCAAAGTTTGGGTCGTCGGTCGCGATGGCGTTTGATGTAGAAACGAAGATGTTGTCATATTACACCGGTCCGTATTTTGGCATGATTTTCGCCGATTACCGAAAGACCGGCGATTTGACGCTGCCATTCCGCATCGAACGCGAAAATATTATGCGTCTCCAATTCGATGAGATCAAAATTAATGTCCCGGTTGACGAAACAAAATTCGTGAAAAAAATTAATTGCTACGATTTGCCGAATTAGTGGCAAGATCTTTTGCTGATGAAATCGTCCGTTTACGGACGAGATATCCAATAGTGAAGCGGATTGAAAAGCCCGCCGCTGGCGACGGGCCACTCGATCTATTTTGCCGACTTTATCTTTCGGGCAGTTTTCCGCTTCGTCGAGCGGTATTTTTTCTTTGCTTTTACAGCTTTTTTCGTGCCGGTATCTTTCTTAATTGTGGACGAAGTTTTCATCATCGATTCTTCTTTCTTCATCATTGTGTCTTGCTTTTTCATCATGGTTTCCTGATCAGCCAACACAATGGTGGATAGACTTAGGGCGGTGCAGAGTGCGAACATAGTTAGTCTAGTTTTCATATTATTTCTCCTATTATTACTAGGTGTCGGGACAGTTGCCTGAGGCATCAGTATTCCGACACAATGTACATATTCGTTATACTAGGCGTATTGGATTTTATTCCGTCCTACGGCAAATTGTATGAGCAAGAAAACGATTAAAGATATTGAAATAGCGGGTAAGCGAGTTTTTATCCGCGTCGATTTTAACGTTCCTATTAAAAACGGTGTTATAGAAGACGATACTCGGATATCGGGAGCTTTGCCGACTATCGAATATGCCATCGAACACGGTGCGAAGGTCATTTTGGCGTCGCATCTTGGGCGCCCGCTCAAGGATAAGAAAAAAGCTGAAGAAAAGGGCCAGCCGTACGATGTGGCGAAATACAGCCTTAAGCTGATATATGAACATTTGCGAAGGCTGCCGAAGCTTCAGGACGTTTCGGGAAATGCGGATGAGCCGGCACGTTTGAGCGAAGACGGCACTGCGGTAGGAAAAGCCGAGGTGAAAAATGATCGTGTTTTCTTCGCAGCGGACTGTATTGGTACGGAAGTTGTCGAGCAAGTCAGCCGGTTGAACGAGGGCCAGGTATTGCTGCTCGAAAATCTGCGGCTTCATGCCGAAGAAGAGAAAAATGACGAGGGACTTGCGAAACAGCTTGCCGAACTTTGCGATGTCTATGTCAACGACGCCTTTGGCACGGCACACCGGGCCCACGCTTCGACTGAGGGACTCACGCATTTTGTTGACGACTGCGTAGCAGGTCTTTTAATGGAGAAGGAACTGAATTTTCTCGGTAAGGCTTTGGATAATCCTGAGCGGCCATTTGTTGCGATCCTTGGCGGTGCGAAGGTCTCCGACAAGATCCCGGTCATCGAATCGTTGATAAAACGGAAGGTCGACAAGCTTCTTATCGGCGGAGCGATGGCATACACATTTTTCAAAGCTCAGGGATACACGATCGGTAAATCGCTGGTCGAGGATGATATGATGCCGAAGGCTTTGGAGATCGAGCAATTGGCAAAGGACTCAGGCGTTGAGCTAATATTGCCGACAGATCACCAGGTCGTAGATTCTTACGAGCCGCTGACCTCGCGAAAGACGATACCAGTCGCATTTACCAACACCGGACTGGTTGGGTTGGACATTGGTATCGAGACGATTGAAATCTTTAAGCAGGCTCTTGAAGGTGCAAAAACGATCGTCTGGAACGGCCCCATGGGAATGTTCGAAGAAAAACCGTTTGACGAAGGAACGGTTGCGATAGCAAAGGCGGTGGCCGCAGCGACGGAAAGAGGAGCCGTTTCGATTGTCGGCGGCGGCGATTCGGTTTCGGCGGTAAATGAGGCGGGACTCGCCGATAAGATCTCGCACATTTCAACCGGCGGCGGCGCGACGCTGGAATTTCTGGCAGGTGATGAGCTGCCCGGCGTGGCGGCGCTGGATGATAAATGATCAGGGAAACATCGCTGCAAAGTCGTATCGCAAATACGAGAATAGCAGCCTTGGCTATTTGCATGACAATTGCGCTCGGCATCGTGGGCGCAATTTCGCAAGTTGCTTGCCGGAATAATGATAAGACGATGGTTACAGTGAGTTTAGACGTTTCCGAACGGGATCGGCTCGACGACGAGTTCGAGCAGGACGTAAGAAATGTAGGGGATGAAGCACTTTATGATCTTGGAGTTAAGTTATACGACGCTGCGGAAAATCGGCGGTCGGTCACGGTGTTTAAGGAATGTATTCGCAGGGGTGTTAAGCCAGATGAATCGTCTTTCAAACTTGGAGTGGCTTTAATCGGGCTTGGTAGTACAAATGAAGGAGTTGAAGCATTCAAGCAAGCGGTGAAAGCCAACCCTAATCACGTTAAGGCTCATTTTAACCTCTGAGCCGTCTATTATGATATAAGAGATTTTCCAAGATCGATTGAGAGTTACGAGAAAGCGAATTTATTAACTCCCAACGACGACCAAACTATTTATGGAATCGCTGCCTCGCAATATGGCCTTGGGTTGTACGATGCAGCAAGAGCAAATGCAGAAAAGGCTCTGAAAATAAATCCAGATAACCAAAATGCATCGATCTTGTTAACGATGCTTAACTCCCGTAATTAAGATTCAATGAGAAAACCCGTAATCGCAGGAAACTGGAAAATGTACAAACTGCTCGGCGAGGCAGTTGAAACGGCGCAGGCTCTAAAGGGGCTTGTGGCGAATGTTAACCACTGTGAAGTTGTGATTGCACCCGTTTTTACGGCACTGAAAATTGTCGCCGACCGGCTGGAGGGTTCGAACGTACGAATCGCGGCTCAGAACTGTGCTGTGCAAAACGATTTCGGTGCTCATACGGGTGAGATTTCATCGGTGATGCTTAAGGATGTCGGGTGTTCGCATGTAATTATTGGGCATTCCGAGCGGAGGCAGTTTTATGGCGAAACGGGAGCTTCAGTCCACAAAAAGACAAAAGCTGCCCTTGCGGCGGGGCTGACGGCAATCGTTTGTGTCGGTGAAATGCTTGCCGAACGCGAGGCGGGAAATGCCGAATCCTTGGTGAAAGGCCAGCTCGGCAATGGTTTGGAGGGATTGACAGTTTCGGACATGGAACGTATTATTATCGCTTACGAGCCTGTTTGGGCGATCGGAACGGGTAAAACCGCGACGCCCGAACAGGCTCAAGAAATGCACGGCCACATTCGCCGAACTATTGCCGAAACGCATGGAAACGATGTTGCCGATTCGATGCGGATTCTTTACGGCGGCTCGGTAAAACCTGATAATATCAAGGAATTGATGAGTCAGGATGACGTGGACGGAGCCCTTGTAGGCGGTGCAAGTTTGGAGGCGGAAAGCTTCGCTCGGATAGTAAATTACAAATAGTTGGACGGTTAAAGAATTGCTTTATATTTTATACGCTCTATTTTTCACGTCGTGCGTCGTGCTTATCGGCTCGGTTTTGCTGCAGCCCGGTAAAACCGATGCGGGTGCTTTGTTCACCAGCAATGTTTCGAGCACGGCGTTTTCGCCGCGTGGAACAGCTTCGGTGTTGTCGAAGTTTACTATCGGAGCAGCGGCGCTGTTCATGATCTCTGCACTGTTGATCTCAATGCCCGCCCTAAGCGGAAACGTTTCGGTTTTGCAGGGCAATGAGGAATCATCGTCCGAAGCTCCTGTTACGGATTCAACGCCGACCGCTGAAACGGTTGTTCAGCCCGGTGAACCGCAAAAAGTCGTCATCCCGGCTGATACGAACAGTAATCCCGCGGTTGTCGAAGTGCCTACGGAAAAGAGACCGGCTAACACGGCTCCAGCGCAACCCGCTCCGGCCAACTCAGCCCCGGCGAATAAATAGACTTTTTAGCTCCATTAAATTAGGCTGTGGCTAGCAAAGCCGCAGCCGCAAATTGAAAATTCAGTACAAGATTGCCGAGGTGGCGTAATTGGTAGCCGCGCACGTTTGAGGGGCGTGTGGAGTAATCCGTGCGGGTTCGAGTCCCGCCCTCGGCACCATTTTGAGGATGGCCCCTATTGAATAAAAAAGATGACTCTTAGAGTTCTTTGAAAATCCGTCTAACTAACTTTC
>JANNGV010000221.1:0-2402 GCA_031404055.1 Chloracidobacterium sp. | reverse complement strand
GAACCTCAAAACGCTTGATCCGTTGCATTAAACCTTGCCGATTACAGGCAAACACGCCGGACGCCACGTTTGCGTCAATAGCTTTTAAATTCATGAATCAAAAAATTATTCTATCATGGCTGTTTTCAATATTCTTCTTGTCTTTTAATACCATTACCGCGCAAGAGAAATCATATTATCAGACGGATTTTTCCAAAGAGGAGTTTGCGGAGCGGCGAGCCAAAATCTTTGGAAAGATCGGCAAAAATGCATTGGCGCTTATCCAGGGGGCGAGCGGCACGGCTGATTTTAACGTTTTTCGACAGTCTAACGAGTTTTATTATCTAACGGGTCTTGAAACGCCTCACGCGTACCTTTTAATGGACGGTCGGAACCAGAAGACAACCCTTTATCTTCCGCATAAGGACGCTGACCGCGAACAAGGCGAAGGTATGATTCTTTCCGCTGAAGATGCTGCGCTAATTAAGGAACTTACGGGGATCGATCAGGTGCGTGGTGTCGAGTTTTTATCGCTGAACCTGGTCGGCACCGGATTGATCCGGCCGCCCGCACCGCTTCTTTACACACCGCTCAGCCCGGCCGAGACCGGAACTGACAGTCGGGATGAACTGCTAAATGGACAGGCTCGAATTTCATCTGATCCGTGGGACGGAAGACCCTCACGGGAAGCACGATTCCAACTGCTATTGAATGAGCGAACGCCGCAATTTGAAATTCGAGACCTTTCGCCAATTTTGGATTCGCTCAGGCTGATTAAGAGCAAAAAAGAAATTGAGATCATTCGCAAAGCCACACAAATTGCGGGTCTGGCAATCATCGAATCAATGCGCTCGACCAAACCCGGCGTTTATGAATACCAGCTGGACGCCGCCGCTAAATATATTTTTTATCTGCACGGAGCGCAAGGCGATGGGTACGCATCGATAATCGGCGGCGGATCAAATGCATATATGGGACACTATTTCCGAAAGACGGATCAGCTAAAAGACGGCGATCTGCTGCTGATGGACTACGCTCCGGATTACCATTATTACACCAGCGACGTCACCCGCATGTGGCCGGTAAACGGCAAGTACAATTCAGAACAGCGTGCCTTGACCAACTACATTTTGGCTTATCGTGATGCACTGTTCAGGCATGTTCGACCAGGAGTCACCTCGGACGAAGTACTTGATGCAGCCGCAACTGACATGGAGAAATACCTTATCGGAAAAACTTTCATTAAACCCGCTCACTTAAATGCGGTCAAGGCCGGTCTAAAGTTCCGCGGTCATTTTCAACATCCGGTAGGAATGGCGGTTCACGATGTTGGAAACGTACGCGGCGTAGCGTTACAACCGGGAATGATTTTTACAATTGACCCGATGATTTGGATTCCCGAAGAAAAGCTCTATATCCGAATAGAAGATGTCGCGCTCGTCACGGAAAATGGCGTCGAAAACTTAAGTGGTTTTGTTCCATCGAAAATAGAAGATATCGAACGGACAATGACTGAAAAGGGGTTGATCCAATTCAGGCCGCCGACATCTTTGCCAATCGAGCAATAACTAAGAAAATTCCGAGACAAACTATTAGAGTGCTTTGAAAACCTAGGTTTTTTTTTTGACAGAAAACTGAAATGTGCCGAAATGCTCCGCTTTGTTCCTCTCGTTCGTGCCTGTTCCTCTTTTTCGGTGGTAAAAAAAGGAGAACCACGGAACAAGACGAACAAGAAGGAAGAAAAGATTAAATCAGGATTGATAAAATAGGTTTTCAAAGAACTCTATTATCGTGTGTAACATTTTGGCTCTTTAGATTCTTTTTATTGGAGATAACGAATGAAAACTTTGCTGATTACCTTATCACTGATAATTTTCGTGCCGATTTCCGCTTTTGGCTTTCTTGACACCTATCCGAAGAATCCGCAAATTGATGTTATCAACTATATTTTCAAATTAGATTTATCTGACAAGACGGATGAAATTGTCGGCGAGGCGACGGTTGATGTCCGTTTTCTAAGCGATGGAATTCGGGAGCTCAGACTCGATTTGGTAAAAGCGTCCGGAGAGTTGAGCGGTAAAGGAATGAGTGTCAGCGCTGTGAGTTCAGACGGCAAATCGCTTGAATACCGGCACGAAAATAACGCAATATTCATCATGCTGCCCTCGCCGTCTAAGGCCAACCAGCGTACAGAATATATAATTAAATACAAAGGAGAACCTGCAAGCGGACTCAAAATCGCAAATAACAAATACGGCGAGCGCACATTTTTTAGTGATAACTGGGCGGACAAAGGCCGTAATTGGCTGCCGACGGTAGATCATCCTTCCGATAAGGCGATGTGTGAATTTATCGTTACGGCACCGAATCATTATCAAGTTGTCTCCAATGGGTTAAAAATAGAAGAAACCGACCTTCCCGAT
>JANNGV010000220.1:0-9733 GCA_031404055.1 Chloracidobacterium sp. | reverse complement strand
CCTTGTCGCAAAATTGGGTAGTGTTTCTCGCCTCGCTTTGGGCGCTCGCTTATTTTGAGGAACTGTTTTGGAACCGAGGTGTTTGGCACGAGAAGGATTGGTTTTTTGGTTCCGGCTGGGATTGGAGCGAGTGGAAGATCTACATCGTCCCGTTTCTCGCGGTACCGCAATTGACCCACTATATTCTTGACGGATTCATCTGGCGGCGGAAAAGCAATTCGGGTTTTCGTATTGCAGGATAATCGGTAATAAATACAAGCGGAATTGTGCTAAATTAAGGCTGATGACAGAGTTTTCGAACAAATTAAGGCAGGTGCTCGCGATTGCGACGATGCTTATTTGCATAGCTATTCTGGCTGCCTGCAAAAGCTCTGCCGGTATCGACATTCTTGGCCCGTCGGATGAAACGGCGGAGGCGGCAGCCATCGTAATCGAGGCCAATAAAGACCTCAAAGAAATTAAGGTCCTTTACGAAAAGCACGAGAACAAGCGTGAAGAGCTCAAAAAAGCTATGTTGGCGGACGACACCAGCGCGGTAAAAAAAATCTCCGAGGATGTCGTTTATATCATTAATGACGGGGCCAAATCCGGAAAAAGCGCACTGGATAAAATCGACAAAGCTCGCGAGATGAACATAAACGCCGATTATGAAGAATACCTGAGGCTGAAATCGGAAGCATTGAAAAAACAGCTTGAAGCGTTTGAGCAATACCGGCAGGCCGCACGGAAACTGAAGGACAATTATGATCCGAAAGATGATCAGTTACGTGCGACAGTGACGCAGGAATTCAAGGAGCGAAGCGAAAACTTTCAGAAGTTGATGGAAAAGTCCCGTGATTACAGCAGCCAGGCAAATGAATTGGCGAAAGATGCGATGAAAAAGAAGCAAGAGTCGGAATGAAAAGTCAGATTCAGTCACATCAAATAGAAAGGCGGGAATCGATCAAATCGTCCTGCCTTTCAGGCTTTTACGACATCAAATGTAACATTCAAATAACACGTCCCGGAACCAGCAACTGATTCAGCGGCACAGGCGTCGCAGGAATTGCGGGCGTGGCAAACTTGAATTTGTCCGGTGCGGCCGGAGCGTCAGGCACATCAGGAGTAGCCGGAAGGTCCGGGAATTCAAAGAATGTGTTGAGTTCCCCTTTTACTTCTTCGGGCGTTACAGAAATAGTTTGACGGCTGCCGCCACGGACGATCGTCAACGTTACGCTTCCTTCCTTTTTTTCACCGATCGCCCGGATCAGATCGAAATCGCTTTTAACCGGCTTACCGTTAGCTTCGACGATAATGTCGCCTGCTTTCAATCCGGCTTTGTCGGCAGCCGAATTTTCACGCACATTATTTACCAAAACGCCGCCGTCAACGCCGAAATGTTCAGCTAACTGCTTTGTCAGCGGCGATATCCCAATGCCGATCTGGCGGCCACCCGCACCGCGAAAAATGAGCAAATCGCGATTATCGCCCGGATATTGCCGAAATAAGGGAGCTTCACTCATCGGCGGCAAATTTGGCATATCGGCCATCGGAGGCATAGGAGACATTGGCGGAAACTCAAGCCTTCCCAATCGTCCGGGAGCCATCTGACCGAAGAAACCACCTTCGAATTTTGGGGTCGGGCGTTTAGCAAGCGTTACGTTCAATTCGCGTTCGCCGCCGCTGCGAAGCACCGAGATACGCACTTGGTGATCGGGAGCAACCTCACCGATCATTCGCGTCAGCTTGCGAACGCTGGTCACATTTTCGCCATTGAATTTGAGGATAACGTCACCGCTCTGAAGTCCGGCGATCTGGGCGGGTGAACCGTCCATTACCTTCTCGACCGCCACGCCGCGAATTTCACGCAGACCAAGCCGGGCAAAATTTTCCTTCGTCACATCGGCCGTTTCGACGCCAAGATAGCTCCCGCCATTGAATTCAAACGTGAAAGCTTTCGGCGCACTTTCAGCCTTTGGCTCAGGCGTCTGCGCATAGGTGGCTGTGCCCGCCGTGATTCCCAACAAGATAAAAGCAAATGATTTGCGAAACATAGAACCTCCAAATTGTCTGAGATTATTGAACAGAATCGTCTAAAAGATACTACGCTGTTTATATTATTAGGTTGCAATGAACTGTCGAAAAAGTTGCCCAGGTCAGAACCGGGAGCGGTAGCAACTGGCCTCTTAAGAACGCGATGTTACAAAATAAATACCTTCAATCGGAGACCGGTCGCTACCGCTCCAGGTTCTGACAAGTCAACCGCGTTTAAGTTTTTGCAGATTTTCGGCTGCGGCTTCGAGCGTTTCATCCTTTTTGCAGAAGCAAAATCTGACCATCTGCGAACCGAGTGATGAGTCGTGATAAAACGACGATCCGGGCACGACCGCGACGCCGATCTCGCGAATGAGGTGTTTTGTAAACTCTACATCATTCGCGAATCCAAAATCGGAGATATCGCACATTACATAATACGCTCCGTCCGGAGTGTCGCATTTGAAACCTGCGTTCTTCAAGACGGGCACAATAAAGTCGCGTTTCTTTTGATATTCCTTTTGCAGGTCTTCGTAATAGCTTGGCGGAAGGCCAAGTGCATATGCACCCGCGTGCTGAAGCGGATTAGCTGCTCCGACGGTCAGAAAATCGTGCACCTTTCTGATAGCCGATGTCACATCTGGCGGCGCAATGCAGTAGCCTACGCGCCACCCCGTCACCGAATAGGTCTTAGAGAGTGAATTGACGACGACGGTCCGCTCGCGCATGCCGGTGATATTTGCCATGCAAATGTGTTCGGGCCGTATCGATCCCAAATCTGAAATTTCAGATTTGAAATCGTAGAGAATGTGCTCGTATATCTCATCGGTAAAGGCCATCGCGTCGAACTCTTTGCAAAGATCGGCGATGAATTCCATTTCTTCCCGGGTGAAAACCTTTCCCGTCGGGTTATTCGGATTGCAGATGATTATAGCCTTCGTCCGCTCGTTAAACGCGGCCCGAAGTTCTTCGCGGTCAAAGACGAAACCGTTGTCGGTGCGGTATAACGGAACGTGCCGCGGCGTTGCATCGGACAGTATCGCGTCCGGTGCGTAATTCTCGTAAAACGGCTCGAAAACGACGACCTCTTCGCCTTCATCGACGGTCGCCATCATCGCCGCGATCATACCTTCGGTCGAACCGCACGTGACGGTGATCTCGGTTTCGGGATCGACGTCCAAGCCGAGAAACCAGTTGGTTTTGGCTGCGATGGCATCGCGAAAGCTCTTTACGCCCCACGTGATCGCATACTGATTATGATCGGCGGCGATAGCCTCCATCGCCTTCTTCTTTATGTCCTCCGGGGCCGCAAAATCGGGAAAGCCCTGTCCGAGATTGACCGCTCCATACTTCAAAGCCTCGCGCGTCATTTCGCGGATAACCGATTCTGTAAAACTCGCGGCCTTTCGCGAGATTCGGTTCTTGGAGATCTTTGGTTGCATATGGCTATTTTTCTGCAAGGCCCAATTTAGAAGGTCGCCGCAGACGCTTACCTTCGTCGGATACTATTACCGGTTTAAGGTTTTCATCATCGACAGTTATTGTCGCCTCCGGCAGTATCCGATTAAATAACCGCCGAACCTGCTGCTCATCGTTTAGATCAACGGCCTTTTGAAATCCGCTGATTATTTGCAGCACCTCTTCTTTTGGGTACGTCGCGATCTTGCCTATGAAAATTTTTGGATGATGGGTTTTCAGGAGGCTTTCGCCGGTTATCTCTAGTTCCTCAAATAGTTTTTCACCCTTTCGCACGCCTGTGAAAACGATATCGATGTCTTCGTACGGCGTCAGGCCTGACAGGCGGATCATGTCCTCAGCCAGATCGAGTATTTTGATCGGCTCGCCCATATCGAGGATGAAGATCTCACCGCCGCTTCCTAATGCACCGGCCTGAAGCACAAGCTGCGACGCTTCAGGAATGGTCATAAAATAGCGGGTCATTTCCTTGTCGGTGACGGTTATCGCTTCACCTTTCTGAATCTGCTCGCGGAAGATTGGAACCACGGAACCGGCCGAACCGAGAACGTTACCGAACCGTACGGCCATGTAGTTCGTTTTGTAAACCTGGTTCAACTCCTGTACGACTATCTCGGCGATCCGCTTTGAAGCGCCCATAATGGATGTCGGATTGACGGCTTTGTCGGTGGAAATCAGCACAAAATCATCGACGCCGTATTCGCCAGCCAGCTTTCCAAGCAAACGGGTCGCAAAGATATTGTTTTTGACGGCCTCGCTCGAGTTCGTTTCCATCAATGGCACGTGCTTGTGGGCCGCCGCATGGAAGATAACTTCAGGTTTGTATCGGTCAAAGATCTCGCGCATCCGCGGTTCGTCGCCGACATCCGCTATCAACGGAATACAGGTGACGTTTACGGCATCGGCCGACAATTCGCGGGTGATATTGAATAGATGAAACTCGGCCCGTTCTACAAGCAGCAGCGATCTAGGCTGATAGCTGATGATTTGCCTAACCAGCTCGGAGCCGATCGAGCCGCCGGCTCCCGTCACCATCACGGTTTTTTCGGTCAGAAAATCGTGCAGGTTTTGGTCGTCGAGTTGGACAGGCTCACGGCCCAAAAGATCTTCGATCTGCACATCGCGAACCCGGCTTACGGAAACGCGGCCATGTGCGATCTCATTCAAACTAGGCACGATCTGAGCTTTTACGGGAATAGCGCTGCATGCATCCAAGATGCGGCGAATGTCCTTTCCCTGGGCCTGGTCGATTGCGATAACAACTTGTTTGATATCCATCTCATCGACCAAATGCGGCAGGTCTTGCGTCGTGCCGAGCACCTTGATGCCGCTTACGCTTCCGCCTTTTTTTCGTGCGTCATCGTCGACGAAACCGCGAATATCGAACTCCGCGTCGGCGCGTCCGGTCATTTCTTTAACAAGCGTTGCCCCCATTCGCCCGGCCCCGACGAGTAGTGCAGCCTTTCTTTTGACACGCCGCTTTGTGCCGACTGAGTTGTTTTTGTCGCCTATCTCGTAAAAAAAGCGTCGCAGCACGCGAAGGCCCAGGATTGCGCCAAAACCCAGGACAGTGTCGATCAAGATCACCGATATCGGTACCTGCCAAAGGTTAAAGTCAGTAAAGATGAGCAGAAATCTAAGGGCGATAAGCACAGCACCCGACAGAAATGCCGCTGTCAGAAAAACTTTTAGATCCTCAATGCTGACGTATCGCCATAAGATCGAATAAGCTCCGACAAGGAAGAGAGACGAAAATTGGATTAGAATTACTAAAGGAAGCTGTCTTATGGCAATATCCAAATAGAAATCGCCTAGTTGAACGTTGATCGCGGGCAGGTAAGCGAGAAAAAAAGCCACGGAAAGAACGGCTATATCCAACAAAAACTGTGCTGGCCGCCGCAAAAACCAAAGTTTTTCCGATAACGTTTTTTTATCGTCCACTCTATCAGGCATAGCGCCACATTACTCTCCGTATTTCGAAATTACATCGGCCAAAGCGCTACTGTCAACAACAAACCCTTGATAAACAAAGCATTTGCCGATTCGGTTACACCGGACAACGCGCCTGGCAAAAGGTTGAATCAAAGGCAATTGTGAGTTATTCTTTTCGCGGCATATCTATTTGAGGTTTTATTGATGCATTTGAGGATTTTACTGGTTTTGACCGTTTCGCTCTGCTTGTCGCAGATGATCTTCGCGCAGGCTGTTCCAGCCGAAACCGATACCCAAAAGGGATATCTTATCGGGCCGGGCGACGTGATCAGCATAAAGGCGCTCGGCGAACCCACGTTCGACGTTGAGGCCATGACCGTTGATGAAGACGGCATATTACAGATTCCGTATTCCGAAGTGCCGCTGGTTGCAAAATGCAAGACGGAGCGGGGATTGCAGGCCGAGGTTGTACAGGCGTGGTCGAAATACCTTCGTAAACCGCAGATAAGCCTTCGCGTTACACAGCGAAACAGCCGCCCGCCGGTCAGTATTTACGGTGAGGTCCGAGTGCCGGGCCCGGTCCCGCTAACCCGAAAGGCTCATTTGCTGGAAATGATCTCTTTTGCCGGCGGCGTAACCGAAAAGAGCGGCGGTGTAATACAGGTATTCCGGACGAGGCCGCCGATTTGCGGCGATGCGAATGCCGCGACGGACTGGAAATCACAAAGCGACAGCGTGCTTGATGTTCCGTCACGATTGTACAGTATCGAGAGTTTGCGGCAGGGACGTGATGAATCGAACCCCGAAATATTCGCTGGCGACATTATCCTAATACAGAAAGCAGCTCCCATCTACGTGACGGGTGAGGTAATGAAACCCGGTGAAATGAGCATTCCCGAAGGCGGCCTTCCCCTGACACAGGCTGTTGCGATGGCCAGCGGCATAACCCGCGAAGCCAAAACCTCAAACGTAAAGATATATCGCAGAAAAGTTGGATCACCTCAGCCTGAAATAATCGCTGTTAACTACTCCCAAATAAAAAAGGGAACACAGAAGGACGTGATGCTTGAACCTTTCGACATTGTCGAAGTGGATAAAGCAAGCAAGAAATTTACAGATTATCTTTTGGAATTTGCAACCGGCATCCCCAACAGAATTCCGCTTCGACCGTTTTAGGTAAATGCTTTATTTCTCGGCGTCCGCGTAGATCTTGTCGATTACATCCCTGTATTTTTCATTGACGATCCGGCGTTTGATCTTAAGCGTCGGCGTCAGTTCGCCGCCTTCGACGGTCAATTCGTTTTCAAGCAGCACGATTTTCTTCACAGTTTCATACTTGGCTAGCTTCTCTGTCGCCGCCGCTATTTGCCGTTCCATCAGATCGATAATGCGCGGGCTTTCGCAGAACTCCTTCGGCGTCGACAGCTCAAGGCCTTTTATATGTGCGTATGATTCAAGCTGCTCGAAATTCGGCACGATCAACGCCGCTGCGAACTTGCGTTCGTTGCCGACGAGCACGGCCTGATTTACAAATCGGGATGAGCGGATCATCTGTTCGATCGGCGACGGAGCGATGTACTTGCCGCCCGAAGTCTTAAAAAGCTCTTTCTTGCGGTCTGTGATGTAAAGGAAGCCTTCGTCGTCAAGCCGCCCCGATATCGCCTGTCCTAAACCAGCCGTCTTCGGTAAAAGCCTCTTTGTTTGCCTCGTCTTTTTTGTAATAACCGAGCATCACACCGGGCCCGAATGCTTCGATCTCTCCGTCTTCGGCAATACGGACCTTCATATTGCGGATCGGTTTGCCAACAGAGCCAAGCCGCACATCGACCGGATTGTTCGACGTAATGACGGGCGAAGTCTCAGTCAAACCGTAGCCCTGCATGATAGATATACCCGCTCCCGTAAAGACAAGATAAATATCATCCGGCAGCGCTGCCCCGCCCGTAATGCATGAACGCAAATTTCCGCCGAAAAATTGCCGGAGTTTCGAGAAAACAAGTCGGTCCGCAAGCTCGTGCTTTATTGCGAGGGCCGAAGACACCGTCACGCCCGAGGCATTCGCCAGTGCAAACTCTCTCGACTTGCCCATCGCCCAATCGAAGATCTTTTCCTTCAGTCCGCCGGTCTGCGCGGCTTTGAGCTTTGCTTTTGCATAGACCTTTTCGAAGATACGCGGCACGCCGACAAATATCGTCGGCCTTACTTCGCGTAGATTGTCCGGCACTTTTTCTACCGATTCAGCGTAATGCACCGCCATTCCGTTCAGAATATAAAGATACATGGCGGACCGTTCAAAGACGTGTGACAAGGGTAAAACCGACAACGGCACATCGTCGGCCGAGAAAGTGTATTTCTCACCGGAGTCGATCACATTTGAGACAATATTATTGTGCGTCAGCATCACGCCTTTTGGCTCACCGGTCGTCCCGCTTGTGTAGATTAGGGTTGCGATATCGGTCGGCAGTATTGAGCTTTGAAGCTCATCAAGCAGTTCCGGTGTTTGGCTGTCACGGCCCATCTTTTCGAGATCGGCAAGTGAAATTGCATTTTCGATACCACCGCCCGACGGATCGAAGAAAACTATTCTTTCCAGCGAGAGACACTCCGGAAAAACGGCCGCAATCCGGTCGTAAGCGGCTCTATTCTCAAGAAAAAAGACTTTTGTGGTCGAATCGTTAATAATGTAGCAGACGGAGTCCGGTGCAAGCGTCGTGTAGATCGGCACATCGATCACACCCGCGAACTGGCAGCCGGCATCGACAAGCGTCCAGTCCGGCGAGTTTGCGGCAAGAATCGCGGCCTTGTCTCCTTTGCGAAGCCCGAGTGCGTGCAGTCCAAGCGCTATCGCTTTTGCCCGGTCGATCATTTCGCGGGACGATATAGTTCGCCATTCGCCATCTTTTTTGAAGTTCAGTGCGTCTGGCCGGGCGTGTTTCTTTGCGGCATGCAGGAAGAGTTCGGCCAGCGTGTGTGGTTCGTCCGCCAAAAGGGGCGTTCCGCGGCCGATCGATTCGCGTGAGATGGTGTCGGTGACCATTGTCATTTCTGCAGCACGCCTCCGAAAAAGATCTTCAGCACCTCACCCGCCATCGGCGCTAACTGGTACGATTTATTTGAAAGTATCCAGTTCGTGACCATTTCATCGAGCGCTCCGTAAAGTATTTTGGCACAAACGATCGGCTTCAGATCGCTGCGGAATACGCCCGATTCCTGTCCCTCGGCAATTGTTTCTCGAATGATATCGAGATATTCGGCAAATCCAGCGGCGGAAAATTCCTGCATGAACTTGGTTGAACCTCGCAGCTCGACCTGAAAAACAATTGCCAGTTCGCGGTCCGCCCCGAGTTTCTCAAGATGAAGCTCTGCGATGCGGTGCAGCCTCGCTGAAGGGTCCGGGATGTCCGCAAGCTCACGCCGGCCTTCGGCAATAAATTCGGCCATTGCCCGATCGAATATTGAATGCAGTATGTCATCCTTGCTCTTGAAATAAAGATAAACCGTCCCGTCCGCAATACCGGCCTCACCGGCAATATCAGCCACCTTGGAATTAAAATAGCCCTTGCCGGCAAAAACCTTTATCGCCGCCCGAAGGATCGCCTCGCGTTTATCGGTAACGACGGCACGGGCCGGTGTGGTTGAGTTTCTAATACGCGACATTCGATGTGGACTGAATGACGACTCATTCAGTTTCAAGACTACACCAGAGTCGCTATTTAATTAAAGGAAAAAAGAGTCGAAGGAAAACTTATAATATCTGAAGTCGAAAATTGACGCGAAAAAAATACCAAATACAAAATCGCAAAACTAAAATCGAGATGGCGGAGAGGACAGGACTCGAACCTGCAAGCGATCACTCGCGGTAGTTTTCAAGACTACTGCCTTACCAATTAGGCTACCTCTCCGCATCAGATGCGGGCGCAATAAAAATATAACGCAATCGCCTTGCGTAAACAACCTTTGTTTTAAGCCAGCAGGCGCTGATTCCCAAATTCCGTTTGAGATGCGGCAAAAGTCAGCGGTATAAGCGTCTAGTTTTGCCATGATGTTAAGTTGTCATACAATGTTGCCGTTTCTGAGTTTGACCCGGTTTTTGCCGCAGAACGCAGGCTTATGCGGATGGCTGTCTCGCCAGGTACAATTCTGCAACGAAAACCATCACGAGCCTGTAAGACCACGGGATTCACCGAAGGAGTAGGATAACCGAATGTTCAAGATCCTCAACATGAAGAGAACCTGCGCGCCGTCAAACCCCCGCACGAAACCCGCACCCGCATCCTCGAGACGGCCGAAGAACTCTTCATGCAGCACGGTT
>JANNGV010000219.1:0-4158 GCA_031404055.1 Chloracidobacterium sp. | reverse complement strand
CGCACCTTCCAGCGGCCTTTGAGGATGGTCACATAGCCGTTTTCATAGACGCACGAGATGCGTCCGCGTCTGGCCTGCCGTTCGATGTTCGGATGATTTTCGTCCATAGAAAAATAAACGACAAATCCATCGACAAGCTTTCGCATATTGAAAACGTGCGGGTCCTCGGCGTTGAGGACAGCGTACCCTTTTCTCGCCACGGCCCTCGGCACAACCGACTTTACACGCGCCAGATCCTCAAGGGTGTTCACGTCCTTCATCCCAAGGTGATCGGCTGAAATGTTTGTGACAACGCCGATGTCGCAGTGATCATAGCCAAGCCCGGCCCTGATTATTCCTCCGCGTGCCGTCTCAAGCACTGCAACATCGACCGTCGGGTCCTTTAACACAAGCTGAGCCGAAACCGGCCCGGTGTTGTCGCCCCGTGTGATCTGTTGGTTCTGAATATAGGTGCCGTCCGTCGTGGTAAAGCCGACCGTTCGCCCGCTTCCTTTCAAAATATGCGCGATCAATCGTGTCGTTGTCGTTTTTCCGTTTGTCCCGGTGATTGCGATGATCGGAATTCGCGTCGGCGTTCCGGGCGGAAACAGCATGTCGATAACGTGCTCGGCGACATTGCGGCCGATGCCTTCGCTTGGGCTGAGGTGCATGCGGAAGCCCGGAGCCGCGTTTACCTCGATTATCCCGCCGCCGTTTTCAGCCAACGGCTCCGAAACATTGGGTGCAATGATATCGACACCCGCAACGTCAAGCCCGATTATCTTTGCGATCCGCTCGAATAGAAAAATATTTTGCGGATGCACTTCGTCCGTGCGGTCGATTGCCGTGCCGCCTGTCGAGATATTCGCGGTCGTTTTCAGATGCAGTATCTCGTCCTTCGCCAGCACCGTATCAAGTTCATAGCCTCTCGCACGTATCAACCGCATTGTCTGGCCATCGATCTCGATCCGCGTCAAAACGTTTTCGTGTCCATACCCGCGTCTCGGATCGGCATTCGTTTTTTCGATAAGCTTCTCGATCGTCTTTTTCCCATCGCCGACAACATGTGCCGGAATGCGTTCGGCAACGGCGATCAAGCGATTGTTGACCACCAATGCTCTAAAATCCTCACCGATCAACTGTTTCTCGACAATCACCCAACGTGAATAATCTTTGGCTTTTCCAAACGCGATTCTGGCGTCCTCAAGCGTATTGATGCCGACCGTCGCACCTTTGCCGTGATTGCCGTCCAGCGGTTTGATAACGACCGGATAACCGACCGAATCTATCGTGCCTTCCAATTCGGCCTCATCGCGGATCCGAAACCCTTTCGGCACAGGCACGCCCATGTCTCCAAGCAGCTTTTTGGTCGCGTGCTTGTTGGCGGCAATATCGACCGCGATCATGTTCGTGTTGGCCGTCGTCGTCGCCTGAATCCGCTTTTGATGCACGCCGTATCCAAGCTGAACCAGCGATTGGTCGTTAAGCCGGATAAAAGGTATGTCGCGGGAATTTGCTTCGTCAACCAGGGAACCGGTTGACGGCCCGAAGCTAACATCCTCTCGGATCTCACGCATCTTTTGCACGTCGACGGCTATATTTTCCTTGATCTCTTTTAGCGGCTTTCCTTCAGCCAAATCAAGAAACAATCGGATCGCGGCCTTCCCGGCAAAGCGTCCAACTTCTTCCTCCATGTAACTGTAAACGACGTTGTAGATCCCTTTTTCTCCCGTCTCGCGTGTGCGGCCATAGCCCGTGTCCATCCCGGCCAGCGTCTGCAGTTCGAGTGCAAAATGTTCGATTGCGTGCCCTGCCCACGTGCCTTCCTCCACCCGCCGCAGAAATCCGCCCGGTTCCTGATAACTGCACCCGTGCGTCTGCAGCGACGGCATCACCTCGACCATCCGATTGTAAAAATCGTTGTCGGTCGGCCTATCCTCATAATCGCCGATATCGAGCCGCATTATGATCAGCTTTTTCCAGTAGCCGCTCCAATAATTCGGCCCGCGAAGTGTTCTGATTTCGAGAATATTCATAAGATTAGTCGTCGCGGATTAACGCGGATACACGCAGATAAAACCGATCAAAACAATTAGAATAGCTTCCGATCTGTGTTCATCCGCGTTCATCCGCGGCTAAAACTCTGTCTCCGCGTCTCGGCGGTAAAATTCATCCCAGATCAGGCAGCAAAAATTCATTCGTCGGCTGAAACGGGTGCCTATCGAGATAATCGTAGACAAGCCCGTCCCTCAATACGTGAAGCTGTACGCCGCAGACGCTGAATGCCTGATTGTCATCGACCTCGGCAATCTCGTTATACGATATCTTCGAGCCATCAACGATCGTCGCCGAGCCAGCCCCGAAAACCTCAAGCACGCCCTTGCCGTCCAGAATGATCGCCGTATTCTCGTCGATCCCGATGCCAAGATTGTATGGATTATACGAAACAGCCGTGATCAGGCGGCTGATCCGCCCGCGTTCGGTGAAATGCTGATCGATAATGATGTTCTTGAGAAATCCAAGCCCCGGCGAAAGCTTGACCGAGTTCTTATGCGGATGCGATGTCGATTCGCCGCGGACGATCATCGAAGCACTCATACCCGCCGCACCCGCGCTCGTCCCGGCAAGCACGATCGGCGAGTCGCGAACAAGCTGCCGCAGCCGTTCGGCCAACTTCGTCCCGCCAAGCAGAGATACAAGCCGCATTTGGTCGCCGCCGGTAATGAAAACGCCCGTCACGCCATCAAGCAGCTTCTCGACATCCGCCTGCACGACATCCTGCCGCGACGTCGCCCGCAGCACACGCGGATTCGCGATGCCCAGATTGCGAAACGCCTGCGTATAAACATCAGCCGCAAACTCCGGATAATCCGACGCCACCGGCACGATCAGCACCTCGGCCTTCTTCCCACCCGCCAGCTTCAAAAACTTCTTAAGTATCCGCCGCTCGTTATACTTGTCCTCTGCCCCGCCAATCACAAGCAGATACCCGCCAATGATCTCGCGGTCATGCGTTTCGTTCATTATTTGTAAAGTAATACTAGATTAAGAAAAACTTCCCTTAAAGTTATTGTAATCGGCGGGATTGGTCAAGAATCAGCGACAAATCTTAATTTTACGCACAACTTCGTGCTAAAATGTCCGCGAGGAACGGTTATGTCAAATGAACTTGAGAAAGCCATAGTCGAGCAAGTAAATTCACTTACCCTTGAACAGCAGGAAAAGGTATTGGAATTTGCTAAATCGTTGCTGCCTACTCGAAGAAAGTTTGGGAAATATGGCAAGAACATTGAAGGAAATTCCAGAGGAAGAGTGGGACGACTTTCCAACCGACGCTTTTATTAATCTCGATCATTATCTCTACGGCGCTCCCAAAAAATGACCAAGTTGTTTGTTAACACGCTTCACCTCGCGGCTCTGATAAATCCGCGTGATTAGTGGCACTCGAAATCCGTCGAAGTCGAGATTGCTACATCCGGTATTGATCTGGTCACTACCGAAGATGTGCTGATAGAACTTCTAAATTTTTACGTGGAACACGGTGAATTCAAAAGGCGAAAGGTCGCTGAATTCGTGCGGGACGTTCTGCTCGACGTTAGAGTTGAGGTGTTTTTCAGAAATGAAACCGCGTTTCTCGAAGCCCTTCAACTATTCGAAGCCCGACTCGACAAAGGCTACAGCCTGACCGACTGCATCTCAATGAACACCTGCCGCGAACTCGGCATCAATGAAATCCTCACCCACGACGGTCATTTCGAACAAGAAGGTTTTGAGATTCTTCTGTGATTCGTGCGGAAATCCCGACGCCCAACCCGTGCCCTTCACATTCGCAAAGCGAATCACAGAATCATTTACACGCATCGACAAATTAACGATCTAGGCCAAAGTCGGGATCGCGGCGGTCGTGTTTCACAACCAGGATCCTTACGGACTCTTCGTCTACGATCTGATACAGGATGTGATAACGAAATCTGTGAAAATTGATCCTGCGGATGCCATCTCGGAGTAGCGGATACGACTCAGGATGATCGGCGATACGTCGTCGACATCGTCGGAACTCGTCATAAAACTCCGTCGCTATCTGGTTTCCGGCCTCCTGCGCGTAATACTCCATCGCAGATTCGAGGTCTGAATAGACTTTACTATTTAATCTGACACGCATTCGGGAAAGCGATTCTT
>JANNGV010000218.1:0-2701 GCA_031404055.1 Chloracidobacterium sp. | reverse complement strand
AGTTTAATGCGGTTAGAGCCAATGCTACGTATAACAGTCCGTTAATAAATGCTCTCTACACTGGAAGCTCCACCAATAATGCGGGAACAACAACTTTCCGTACGACGAATGTTGCAAACATAGCGAATGGAAACGTAGCATCTGCGGCGATTGCAGTCTCTAGCAGAACGTCCGGCGCTAACCAAATGATTGCAGCTAACGGTTTCAGCCCGTTCTTGTTTGTGCCGTTCCCGCAATTCGGAACACTTCGGGTCTTGGAAACAAATGATTACTCAAGGTACCAAGCCGTAGAAGTGAATCTAAAGCGAAGGATATCGAACGGAATCGGGTTGCAAGGCAGTTATGTGTGGTCCGTTTCGAAAGACACAAGGTCATTTGACCCAACCTTTACAATTGTTAGTACCGGAACGGCTCAATCCGCAAGCAGTACGCCATTTAGAAATGCGGATAGAAGTTTAAATTATGCGTGGTCGGATTTCGATCGGCGACATGTGTTTAATTTGCAGTTCATCGCCGAACTTCCGTTTGGAAAGGGGAGGAGGTTTGGTGGTAATGTTCCGCTTGCTATCGATTGGTTATTAGGCGGTTGGCAGCTTTCCGGCTTAGGGAATTATTCGTCCGGTCGCCCGTTCACGGTATATTCAGGACTTAACACTTTCTCGAACAACGTTTCAACGCCCGCAAATTGTAGTGGTTGTCCGCGTGATCTAGGTTCGGTAATTCAGGAAAGCGGAACCACTTATTTCTTTAGCGCCGAGCAAAGAGCGATGTTTACACAACCGAATCCTGGTGAATTTACGACCATCGGACGTAACTATTTTATCGCACCCCCAAGTTTTCGTTTCGATACTTCGCTTTCAAAGAAATTCAGATTTACTGAAAGTATGAATTTTGAAATGCGAATTGACGCAAGGAATGTTTTTAATAGCGTTGTCTATGGTTTTGGTACGGCAGTATCAAATTCATCGACATTCGGGCAAATTAGAACCGATATCAATAGTGCGGCCAGGCGCATTCAGTTATCAGGTAAATTTAATTTTTAAGGTTGATCGATCAACAAAGCTGAAAGACTCTCTGGTTTGCGAGAACCAGAGAGTTTTTTTCTTGGCGGAGGCAACCGGTCAATTGTTACGTGCATCAATTTAATTGGGTCAGAAAGCCGTAGCCGGAGTTAGCAAGTTCTGCGGCGCACAGTCTTTCTAATTCCTCCTGTTTCTACCTTTGCTCGTTGAGAACAAGACTCAACGAGCCTTTTTCTTTTGTTACTCTCAAGCGGGCTTTTTGGGCGGCGATGTTTAGGCTTGCGGCTTTCGGCAAAGCATCGATTGCCTGGCTGATCAGCGGGTCGGTTTCGATCTTTGCCCGGTTGGCCGAGCCGATGCCAAATGCCGCCATAGCGAGATTGTATCGAAGCGTATTCCTGATAAAGCTTGTATCACCTGTAAGCGATGCGGGCTTTATCTTCCACGAGCTTTCTTCGGCAACGAACTTATTAAAAAAATCGACCATTGCGTCGGAAACGATTGAGTCGCCGAACATGATCTGCTGGCGAATTTGCTGGTTTGCCGTCATCGGGCTGCCTTCCGAATCCTTGATTCGTCCGTTCACATATTCGCGAGCATAGAAAAACAAAGGGTCAAGCAGCGAAATCTGCGTCCGGCTAAGCTTTGCTTCCTTCAATCTCACGTCCGGCGTTATGCCGTCGCCGCCGTAGACGACGCGGTTGGTGATAGTCTTGGCGGCATATACAGAGCGTTCGATCTCGGCGGTCGCGTTTCGATGATTGAAATAATCGTAAAGCCCTACGTCCGAATAATCCCGCTGAATCGAGCGTCCCGACGGCGTATAGTAACGAGCCGCCGTAAGCGTCAAGCCCGAACCATACGGAAGGTTTAACACACTTTGAACCAGGCCTTTGCCAAACGTTTTTGCGCCTAAGATCAGCGCCCGGTCATTATCCTGAAGCGCTCCTGCAAGCACTTCTGACGCCGACGCGGTGTTTTCATCGACCAATAGCACCAGCGGCATCGTCTCTGTACGGGCCTTGCCGGCTGTCCAGATGCGGGTGTCATCGGGATAGCGTCCACGCTGCGACACTATCTTGGTCCCGGATGGCAAAAACTTCTCAGCCACTTTAACCGCTTGATCCAAAATGCCTCCGCCGTTTCCGCGAATGTCTAATACCAGTGACTTCATTCCCTGGCGGTTAAGGTCAACGATAGCTGCCTCGAATTCGATCATCGTCGCGTTGCTAAAGCCGCCGGTCAAATCGATGTAACCGACACCGGGCCTCAAAAGATATCCGGCGGGAACGGCTGGCTGATGCACGCGGTCGCGTTTCAATTCCACAGTTTCGATGGACTTGTTATCGGCCCTTTCTATGGTTAAAGTCACAGAAGTCCCGCGTTTTCCGCGCACCTTATCGCGTACAGTATCGGGCGACTGGCCCGAAACGCTTTGACCGTTTACCGCGATGATACGGTCGCCAAAACGCAAGTTAGCTTTGGCGGCCGGCGAGCCGGGAAATGTTGAGACGACATACGTATCGAGCTTGCCCATACGTTCAAAACCGGCGATTGACGATCCCGTACCGGAATACTCGCTTTGGTGCTCGCCAAGAAGGTCCTGATATTCGTTTGCGTCGTAGTAATTTGAGTGCGGATCGAGCACCTTCAGCATTGAGCTGATGGCGGAACTTGTG
>JANNGV010000217.1:0-2429 GCA_031404055.1 Chloracidobacterium sp. | reverse complement strand
AAAGAGGGAAAACCACGGAATGAGATGAACAAGAAGGAACAAAAGGATTCGATCAGGATTGATAAAATAGGTTTTCCAAAGAACTCTATTAAATAAAAACTACCGACTGCGACGACGGGATTTCAAACCTCCGCCGGCACTTCATGTTTTTGCACATCAACTGGTCGTCAACGCGGACCATGTAATCGCGCGATTTGGCAAAACGGGCCCGGTCATCTTCGTTCATATGCCGCGGGACCTGTTGTTTCTTCCGCCGCGTCAGCCAACGGACATCATAATCGTTTCGTTCACGGCAATTCGGACACGAAAAACTCGCCGTTTTAACTTCCTGCCGTTCGTCAAAAATTTCACGTTCCTGCATATATGTATTGTAACTTTTTTGACGGGATTTTGTTAATTGATTTTTGGAAGTTAGGTGTATTTTAGACCGGCAGAAAAAAGAGAACACTCACTATTCGGCGGAAAACCAAACCGCGAAACGGAATGAACAAAGTAGGATGAAGAAGAACGGGAACGATCTAAGAACCCTTCGAGTTGTCAGACAGTTTTCGCAGAAACTCGAAGCTGAAGATGCCGGTGTCATGGCCGTCGGTGAAATGAAAATTCAACGCATAGCGCCCGACGATCGAAATATGGCGGAAGGCGAGGTCGTCCGGTATTTTTGTGTCGTCCAATTGCTTTTGGCCGGTCCATTCGTTGACACAGCCCGCACAAGGGCACGCACGCCGGAGCTGTGCGGCTCCGTAACGCGTGTCGGCATCGTCAGACCAGCGAATGGAGACTTCGCTGTCGCTTTCTTCGACTATTTGGGTCGGTTCGATCATAAGTCCAGGCTATGTTCATACCCGGCTTTATTGAATCTTGGAGATTCGTCTCGTTCGTTCCGATCTTTTGTTCATTGGTGAAGAATAAATCCGACCACGGAGCAAGAAGAACAAGAAGGAACAAAAGGAAAGCGGATTTTCACCGCACGTCGAGATATAAGCACCGTTCAGACCGCGGTTAGGATTTAAGGCCCGCTTCTATGTCACTTGCGTTGATGCCGTAATGAGTCGCGTGATATATGGCCTTGCCATTCTTTATAACAAATGCCTGCGGCGATTGGTGGCGATAGCCGGTGCGTTCCGCGATCGCGTTCGATATCGGCCGGTGCTGCTGGACAACGATGACATTGATATTTGCATTGACAGAGCCAACCTGTTCGATTAGATCGGCACTAATGCCGCAGGTGTTGCTGTGTTTGAAAAGAACGACCGGAGTGAGGTGCGATTCTTCGAATAGTGCGTCGAGGGCTTCGAGCGAATCGACCGAAACAAAATTTGCAGCCATAAAAACCTTATACTGAATACGTCTGGGCCGCCGGGAAAATCTTGCGGTAAGCGACTACATTTGCCGCGATTATCAGCGGTAAAACTAAATAAATACCTACACAAAGCATTGCATAGCCAACCAACGCGACTACAAAACCGACGGCGAATAATCCGGCGACACCGCTCAGGTTCTGCCAGACGGCGCTTGCACTCGTTTTGATCGCATCGACCGCCGACATTTTCTTATCGACGATCAGCGGGAACGCAAAGATTAATAGGGCGTGTATGCACACCATAAAAATGGCGATGACGATCTCGACGACAAGCATACCGGCGATTGCCGCCATTATTTCGGACTCGCTCATATTCTGCCCGGCCATCGCGATGCCGATCATAGGAATGTAGATCGAGAAAATGAGAATGAACGTCGGCACCATTATGATGATCGCCAGGATCAGGCTCGGCATAAAAAAGTCGAAGCCTTTGAAAAGTTGGGCAAAATCGATCTCGCGGCCCTCGAATTTTTGGAGCATCACCATGTAAATGCCGCACATCATCGGACCAATAAGCACGATCGGGACGGCACTGCCGATAATCATGCCAACAATAGTGACAGCGAATATCAGCCAGAATTTATCCCTGATCATCTCCCAGGCCTCTTTATAGACCTCTACCGGTTTGATCACGCCCGTCTTGAATTCAGTGTATTCCATAATTCACTTCGGAATTGATAGGCTTGAGTGTAAAGTTCTCTCAATCCGCTCGATCCTTCTTGCCCTTCTTGTTCCGTGATTTAAATCATTACCACGAATAGGAAGAACAAGAATGAACAAAAACAACAAATATCGTGCGTTTATTTCTACGCTGGGTCCAGTACTCAATATATCAATATATCAGTCCATCGGATCGTATATCTTGTGAACGTAATCCCTAACCATTCTATCACTTGAAAACTGCGGCGTGAGCGTTGCGAGCGCATTTTTCATTTGGCCGATCCACTTTACCGAAAGCCCGTCCGCGTTTTTGTCATAGTAAGCCGGAACGATCTCGTTCTCAAGCGTCGCGTACAGCGATTCTGCGTCCTCGGCATCGCCTACGGCATCGTCGGCGTCTACCTCC
>JANNGV010000216.1:0-6715 GCA_031404055.1 Chloracidobacterium sp. | reverse complement strand
CGAGCGCACCTGTTCGCGCCAATGGGCGCCATCGCCGATGTCGCGACCGGCGCTGGTAAACAGCGCAAGCGCGGCGTCGGTCGCCCACTGCAGCGCCGCAGCACGCACCGCCGCAGTCACTGCCTCGGCCAATTCGCGGGCGCGGCCGGCCGGCACGATGGCCATGAACTTGTTCGGCAACGTGGCTGCGAACAAAGGGTTCTGGTCGGTTGCCTTGCCGAGCCAGCCGGCCTCGATCTTCTCGAAACGGGCGCGCCACCCAGGCGCGGTTTCAAGCAACCAGCGATCCACGCACGCGACACCGCGCAGGTTCGGGAACAGCACCGCGTCCGGCCCCAAGTGCTCGCAGATCACGCGCAGTCCTTCCCACACCAACGACGACAGCAGGTGCGAGCCGGCCCACAGATCGGACGTCGACCGCGCCTGCGCAATGAAGCCCTGCACCGGGCCGAAGCTCATGGTCAGCAGCGCGGGCGCGTCGCCGTCGGCCATGGCGCCGCTCAGGGCCGACACCACGTCGAGGTGCTGCCAGATGGTGTGGTCGGGCACGCGCGTGTCAGCCGGCAGCAGGCGCCACAGCGCGCCGAGTTCGGGTGCTGGCAGCAGTGCAGGTTCGGGGCCAAAGCGCCAGAAGGCGAGCTGTGTCAGGCGGTGGTCAGGTTCCCCCGCAGCATCGCGTTCAATCAGGTCGAGGAAGTGACCCATGCTGGCTGTGCGGATGTGTGCGGCATGGATGTCGTTGAGCTTGCCGAGGTCGATTTCCTGACCCGACAACGGATGAATCAGCACTGGCCGCTCGACAAACCGCACGTTGGCCCAACTGGGCATCGGGCGATCTTCTTCATAGGGCCAGTTCGGACGGTCGGCGGCGGCGGCGTAATGATCGGCATCTTTATTGAAGTCGGCTTTTTTTCGGATGCCAAGCGCGTTCCGCAGCGTCGCCACCGAGCCGCTTTCATGGCCGATACGTCGACCCTTGTCGTCCACGTCGCGCATCAGCACCAAGGCCTTCTCGGCCGGGTCGTGCAGCCAGGCGGCGAGTTTGCGTTTCCAGAATTCCGTCATGGGTCAGGCCAACCGGGCAAGTTGATGTTTGGGGTCGTCGAGCACACGGTGAACAGCGCTCCACAGTTCGCCTTCGTCGGGCACGTTGCCTCGCGCACCTTTTGCCAGCGGCTCGGGCAGACGACAAGGCAGATGAACCAGCACGCCTTGCAGCCGGTTGCCTGGAGTGCGGGCCAGCTTGAATCGAAGCTGGTTGGGGAGTCGACCGTTCTGCTTCCAGCCGTCAAGTTGCACCGCGTGGTTGGTGACCGGATAGGCGATCAGGTGACGCGGCTCGAGTGAACCCGGCTGTGCATCGGGAAACGGGGCCGCGATGGTTCGAAAGGCGATCTTCGTCCGAGCCAGGTCCTTCATCACTTCACGCCAGGTCGAACGCTCGGGACAGGAAAGGTGGAATGGCACGCCGTACAGTTATTCTCGATAGGTGCACCGGTAAACGAAGGCGATGGCCCGGAAGTGGAAGCGCTTGTATGCGGGACGGTTGAACCGATGCTCGACAAACCGATTATCGCGGTCAACGCGAAACCTGCAACAATGGCGTATTTTACATAAATCAACTTCGACGTAGATCTTGTCATGGCGGGAAACTCCTTGTTAAAGCGGTATTTCTCTTCGTTTGACAGGTTTTTAATTCGAAAAGTCTTAGAAATTCAATACTTCAAAAATATGCGCTGGGTGGATGAAAGTCAACAGTTTGTTTTGTCTTGTTTTACAAATTCGCGTTGCGGTCAAGTGAAAACAGTAAGCGGCGTTACAAGCGAACCGCTTACTGTTTCGATAAATCAACGTGTCACGTTACGGAATATACTTTGAAGGGATCGGGACATCGTTTGCCACTCCCCAACCCGCAACCGCGATTCCCTGTGTTGACCGGACAAGATACCACGTCCCGTTACGGTAAATGGAAGGATCATCCTTTCCGTCGCCGTCATAATCGCCCGGAACAGGAATATCACCGGTCTGGCCCCATGAGAAAATATCGAATTGGAAGTTCGTGCTCCGCCTGATATACCAAAAGCCCGTTGACGGACGCCAGACCGCTATGTCATCTCTATTGTCCCCGTCATAATCCGCCGGAACCACGCGGTCCGTCGCTTCGCCCCAATTTACTGTGGATGAGCCGCCGGTGCTGTTGGAAATTATCCACTGTCCGCCGCGGTAAACAGCCCGGTCGGTTTTATTATCGGCGTCATATTTGCCCGGCACGGCCAGATCACCCGCCTGACCAAAAGAGTTGATATCGAGGCCGCCAGAACTGTTGACGACGTACCAAGTGTTGTTCGACGGACGGTAGACGGCAACGTCATCCTTGCCGTCGCCATCGTAATCGCCTATCACCGGCCTGTCACCCGGATCACCCCACGCGAGGTTATTGATCACATAGCCATTGCTCTGCAAAATGAAGAAATCCGGCGTCGAGCCAGCGGTTGGACGAAATATTGCAAGGTCCGCCTTTCCGTCGCCGTCAAAATCGCCCGGTGTCGGCTCATCACCGCTCACTCCCCAGGTGATGACCGTAATTCCGCCGAGCGAAGGTGCAAGATACCAATTGTTGTCCGACGGCCGGAATATCGAAAAATCTGTCTTGCCGTCGCCGTCATAATCCGCCCGTGACCTGACCGTTGTGGGTGCAAAGGAACACGAACTCGTCGCCCGCACCGTTACCGAATCCACGCTCCATCCCACAAATCCAGAATCCGTGCCGAGGCTGGCATCCGTGCCGAAAAGCCAGCGAAGACGTATGTTCTGACCGTTTGCCGCAGCCGGGAGCTGGGCCGTTGTTTGGATGAAGCCGCCGGAATTTCCGGTCCATGCCGGCCGATTCGCAACCGGATTGTTCGTTCCATTACCCAACGTGCCATTATAGCCGTTCTCGATAAACAAACCGCCGGCTTGAATTACGTCCTGAAATGCTCCGCCGCCGATGCTGATTTCGAGCACACCGCCATCCCAAGTGCCCTCGGTGTTGTAATTTTGCCTGAAAGTCACGGTTGAGGCTGCCGAATTGACCGCGATCGACGGTGATGTGATTTCAGCACCACCGGAAATATTTGCATTGGCGGAGAAAACTGAATTAGGGGCCGTATGAGACAGATTTGAGGCCGTGACAAATCCTATACCGCCTAATGTTGTGCTTGCAGTCCATCCAGCAGGTAGATTAGGTGCCGTTACCGAATCGAAATTTTCCGTTAAAGTCGAGCTTTTCAGTCCTACCGGGATCGGCAGCGAGAAACTCTTTGCGCCAAGACTGCTGTTGACGTTCATTGTCAGTGTAATAAGACCCCCGCAAGCCGTATTAGACGGAACCGAGTAGTTAAACTGCCGTGTTGTCGTAGTGCCATCGTTGATCGTGCCATAAACTGTCGATCCAGCCCCGGGAATGTCGGCCGTTGTGTTGGCGGCGGCCTGACCAACAATATTGGTTAGCGGAACCGATAACGAAAGTGTTTCGCCCGGCTCAAAAATACCGTCGTTGTCGCCTTGGGCGTCTGAGATTGTGAAGCTCGGCAATTGCAGCAAATTCGGTTTGTCAAACGCTTCCGTCACACGGGTTGTGCCAGTGCCGCCCGTTCCGTTAATTTGTATGCTCGCTCCTACGCCCATTCCGCGTATTGCGAAACCAGCCCAAATGTCCGCCGCGTCCGAAAGCTGGGTTGAGGTCGTCGCACTCCCGATAGCCGCCGCAATGATTGCATCGCGTGCCTGCAGAAATGTCGGGTTCAACGGAGAAATCTTCATTCCATCGGTAACCAATTGCAGGACCTTTCGGTTCCCGGCGGACCAGCCAAGCCGCGTTACCATGCGTGCGCGAACTTCCCAGAGAGCACTGCTCCAGATCTCGCCGGCCGCGTGTACCTGGTCGCCATTGGTCGAAATGTGAGCGCCGGACATTGCCGGAAACGCTCCGTTAGTCGTGTTTAGCTGTGTTTGGTCGAGATCGGCAAAGGTCAGCGGGTTGAACGGCCGGTTGTTCGGCCCGCCCGTCGCGGTCATGACGGCCTTCGGAAACCGGCGTATCCCATAATAATAATTCCTTGTTCCGACTGCTCCGAAGCCTTCGAGTAGCACGTAGCCGCTCAACGAGTATGTGCCAAGGATAGGGTCGCCTGGTTCGGAAAGAAGGCTGTGCGCGTAGAAATCTGACCAGCCTTCGCCCATTGCCCGTGACATGTTCGATGACAATCCGCCCGCATTTCCGTGCAGCCGGTTAGATGTTCCGTGGGTCACCTCGTGGATCATTATTTCCGCATCGGTCGCGCCGTCGCGGTCGGGTATCGGTCCGGTAAAAACGAACATCTGCATTTTGCCCCGGACGCCGTCCGCTCCGGTGCCGAAATTCGCGTTATTGATGCCCGCTACGTCCTGGGCCTCAGCCGAAATTCGGTCGTTACCGTTGCGGGCATCAGCGTTGGCTCCGCCCGGATTACGTCCAAAATTATTCTGTTGAAAATTACGTGCCGCTTCTGTAAATCCTAGCCGGTAAAGCTCATCATGATACCAATTCATGATGTAAAACTGCTGGATAACGGCTCCACGGCGAGCCGCGTCCGTCGTTGGTACCTCGCCCGGTTCTGGAAGGCCCGGCGGCGGGTTCCAAAGCGACGAAAATGTTCTGAACGGATTGCCGGCTGCGTGCGAGCCCGCATCGACCGCGTCCGGCGCCGCAAGATCGAGCCCGGATTCCACGGCATTACCGTCGGTCGTATTCTGGCCGTCGGTTATCCAGCCGTTGTTATTAAAGGTGTAAGGAGCCTCGTTTCCGAGCCGTGTCACGCTGGTGCGATTGATAATTGTTCCCTGCGTTCCAAGGTTCGGATCGAATACCGTCGGTCCTAGCGGAGCCGGGCTGTCCGCAACATTGATCATTGCGTTAGGATTTGTGTAAACGTCGTAGGTGGATGCCTGCGTTTGATCTTCCGTAATATTTTTGCGCCAGAGCAACGCGCCGCTTTCGGCATCTACGACAACGTAAAATGCACGCACAGGCAGCCATATCAGAACACGCCAGGCCGGAACGGCAACGCCCGGCTCGGTCGGAAAATACATTTTCTCGGCCGTGGTCGAAAAATCGCCGTCGCCGTAGGCTGTTTTCAGCTCGTCCGACCTCGCCGCGTTACGCGACAGCTCACCTGGTTTTAGCTCGTAATTGATAAACGCGGCCGCGGCAGCGACAGCATTATCAGGATTTTTGAAATCTGCCGAAAGCTGGCTGTAATCCAAGCCAGGAGCGAAATTGTTGATGACGCGGATCAGCTCGCCGTTCCGCGTAAACGCGGCCTTTACTTCGCCGCGAAACACCGGAATTCCGTTGATCTCCTGATTGTATTCGACGAATGAAAGGTTGCCGTCCGGGTTTTTGTAATCGGCAAAAAGTTTTAGGCCATCCAGTTGATCTTCGGTCGCACCGATAAGACCTTTGTTTTCCTTTAGAAAGCTGACGAGCGATCTCGACCTTTTTTCGCCGGTCGCTTCGGAAAGAAACGCCCGGCCAAGCTTTACATCCGGTGCAATGATCTCCGGCGTCCGGATTTCCGTGTTGTAATCGATCTTAAGGGTCGGAACCTTAGATTTGAGCCTGTTTTCGCCGTCGACGAACGAATCGCGCACATCCGCAACTTCAGCGGCGTTTTTGTTTGCCGACGTGCGGAATGACGCCATCTTTTCAAAAGCCGACTTGTCAGAGCGAATGTCGTAATTCGGAAGCTCGTCGACCTGGCTGACGGACTTTTGGAAGAGGCCTTTGCCCGATTGCTTGCCGCCCGCCGTTGTACGCAGGCCGAATGGCAGAACCAAAATTGCCGTTATAACGGTCAAAATACCTAGACTCAGCAGAATGCTCCGCCGAGAGTCGGCGACAAAAGATCCGTTCATTTAATTCACTCCTTCGGAAACCAAGCTGAAATATTATTCAGCAAGCTCATTAATACAACCAATACAGATGCAATCGCGTGCTTTTCCCAGCGAAATCGAGCGTGGCAAACGCCAAAGCTTCGACAACCGGGCATTTAACAATTACTATTTAATATGAATTGGACAGCTATGATTTCTTTGGACGCGCTTAGCTTGCTGGGAGAAATCTTATTATCCTTACATCAAAATTAATGTTTCTATCAACCCTTTTTTGTAGCAGAATTGCGGCTCCAAGTCAATAAATTTTCATTCCCTCAATGCAGGATAACCACATCGAAAAAGTATTCGGCACGGGCGGCCTGATATCGAAATTTCATGAAAATTACGAATATCGAAGCGGCCAGATCAAGATGGCTGAAGCCGTCGCCCAGGCTTTTGCCGATAAACGCCACCTGATTGTGGAAGCGGGCACCGGTACGGGTAAAACTTTGGCCTATCTGATTCCCGCAATCTCGGCGGCGTTGCAAACAAAAAAACGGATAATAATCTCAACCGGCACGAAGAATTTGCAGGAGCAGTTGATGGAAAAGGACATTCCGTTTCTGCAACAGGTTTTGCCAAAGAAATTTACCGCAGCATACATGAAAGGCCGTTCGAATTACGCCTGTCTTTACCGCATTCAGAAGGCGGACAACCAACCGATCCTAGATGGGTTGGATCAGAAAAGGCATTTTGACGAGGTAAGGGAATGGAGCCGCGAAACTTCGACCGGCGACCGCCGCGAACTCGTCGATCTGCC
>JANNGV010000215.1:0-8170 GCA_031404055.1 Chloracidobacterium sp. | reverse complement strand
GTTAGAAGCGGCAATTCCGATCACGTATCAAGATGTCGTGCTGATCTTCGTAACGGCATCCGGCACCCGCAACGGCCTACTGATGCAGGAGACGTTTGCTCGCAAGGTAGATAAATTAACAAAATGTTCCGAGTACCGCATTGAGACTCCGGTCTCCGAGGCTCTCGCGGCTGATGGTCAAAGAGTATTTGTCGGTACAACGGACGGCAGCGTCCGGGCTTTGGACCCTGCGATTTCCTCGCCCATTTGGACATCCGAACTCGGCGGAGAGATCGTTTCGAATATTGTTTCGGCCGAGGCTGGAATCATTGTCGTTTCCAATCCGATTAAAACCGCAGAATCCGCTGCGGCCGAATCTGTGCTCAGGTTTTTGAGCAGGGAGACGGGTGTACCTAATTGGACGATACGGCTTCCTTTTTCCGAAGGATTTTTTCTTGGAAATGGTCGGGGAACACTCGCGGCGGTCAGCAGTGAAGGCTGGATAATCGCCATTGAACCGCAAACCGGCCGTATCCTTTGGCGAACACAATCTTTTGGTAAGATAACGGCTCGCCCATCGTTTTCCCCGCAAGGCATCGCTTTTGGTACCGGCGACAAAAATATATATATCGTTTCGCGCGAGACTGGAGAGACGCTGTTCAAGAGAGCCGCGGATTTTGTCCCGACGGCTATCACCAATCCGGACCCCGAGGTGCTTGTCGCTGGAGACGAGCGTGGAAATGTGGCCTCGATAGATGTTACGGGCGGAAAGAATATTTGGAAATTCAAGAGCGGCGCCGGGATCTCTTTTGTCTCTGTTTCGAAGGACGGCCTTTTAATTACGTCGCTGGATAACTTCATTTACCTGATATCGATGTACAACGGCGATGTAATTTGGAAACGTCGGTTGCCGGGACGCGTGATCCAAGGCGGGCTGATAGTCGATGGATTTATCATTGTGCTTATTTACGGCGAAAACTCTGCATTCCTGATCGATATCAGGAAAGGAAAGATCGTCGATCAGCTTCCGCAAAACGACAAAAACTTTGTCAATCAGGTTCCGGTGTTCGCAAGGGATGGCAAATTCTTGGTTACAACGCCGGATGGTGTCACAACTTATTCAATAAATGGCTGCGGCCCAAAGTAAGAAAGGCGGCAAAATTCATGCCGCCTTCAGAAAAACAAAATTTTGGTTCAATTGTTAATGAGCGACGGAATAGTCGTTCATAATTGAGTAAATCTCATCTTTTACAAGTAATTTTTTCTTTTTTAGCGTGGATTCTTCGATTTGCTCGTCGTCGCTCGGGTAGGTCAAATGTGCAAGTTCTATGAGTCTTTGTTCATAGTTTGTGTGTTGATGAATTAGATCGCGGAATGTTGGATTGCTCTTTAACAGTTCATCCCTCACCGGATCCGGTGCTGACATGTCCATAGCGTTTTCTTCCTCACTTATCAAGTTTTTTGGGCCCAACTCTTTGACGTTAGTATAAAAGTAGATGGGCTTAAACCTCATTTTAGACCAAAATCCGCGCAATTATCAAGCATTGTTTACACGAAATTAATAAATCCTTTCACTTAGTGTAAGCTTCATGACCATTCCGTCTTCCACGGGATCGCCATAAAATCGTGAGCGGACAGTGTGTTCCGAAAACCCAAATCTGGTGTAAAACGAGATTGCACCGCTATTTGAAGTTCTGACGTCCAGCCAAACCGTCTCTACCATCTCAGACGAACATCGCTTTAGAAATTCCATAAGCAGCAAGCTGCCGCAGCCGCTGCGTTGAAAAGATTTACTTACCCCAATGTTGTAAATCTCTGCGTCATATAGCGTTTCCGACGACGCACTCGGAACCCGTCGGCCAACCAGAAAGCCGACAGTTTCCTGTTTTTCATCTTCAAGCCTTAGCAATGTCGAATCGTTTCGTCGCGTTTCCAGAGCGTAATCGTTAGGCGACCATGGACTTAGGCCGCATTCCTCGGCAATGCGGATGACATCCTTGATATCCCCGGGATTGATGGAGTGCATTGTGAAACTGGATATTTTCAACGTACTAAGCCGCGCTGGATGAGAACTGCGAGTTTCTAACGTAATTAGGGTTCATATCCGAACTTCCATATCGCGAAGCGATGCCGATTGCCACGGCGAGATCGCGGCCGCAATTGTAAATCCTATCCTGGATATTGTTAAATTCAGGAGTATTTACGACGATCTCATATGCGTCATGTTGCAGCAATAGGTCAAAATCGGGAACGTGCATGAAGTGTTCAATAAGATCATCTAAGGATCCGGTGCAGGGCGGTCCTAGCGAAGAGCCATCTAATCCAGGTTTAAAGCTCTGCCAGCAAAACTCTGTGCGTCCAATCGGAATTGCAACAACGCAACCCGCCTCTTTCTTATCCATTTCAGCGATTGCCGGGAGCAACGGAAGGCCCGCACATTCTATATTTAGTGAGTTTGCCAACCCCTGAGCCGTTGCCAAACCGATCCTAATACCTGTATAGCTGCCCGGCCCGTTTGATACTGATATAAGATCAACGCCGTGCTTATCTATTTGAGTTCGCTCGAATAGATCGGCAATGTTCCACAACAGGTCTTCAGCCCGCGAAACGGCCTCCGTCCCATGCCATGAGGCGATCAAATTACCGTTTTCGATCAAAGCGATACTGCCTCCGCGCACGGCTGCTTCAATCGCCAGGACCAAATTGTTTCCGGAGATGTTACTTGAACTTGCCACTCTTATTTTGGACCCTTCCGCGGATGCCCCGAATTGAAGGAATCGTTCTATTCAGCATACTACGGATCTGATAAGGAAGCCGGGGACTTTCATCAAACCGGCCGTCCATTTCGATCGTCGCCTGTAACGCATTTGGCGGAATGCGCTTTTTAATCTGTCTAAAAAGCTCTTTCGGATCGTTGAGACATGTATGCAGCGATCTCATCCGAACCCCGCTTCGCCATTCATTCTCGATTGCCGTTATCAGCCATTGCGGGAGCATTTTTGCCTCCGCGGCAAATGGAAATCCGTCTATCTTTAGGTCGAAATATTTATGGGCCAGTCCGATCGCGGCAATTATCCACTTCCGGCGAATATCACTTACGCTGTTCAAACATAAGTCCCAATCGAAATCTGCCGGACGATTTTCAACTGCGTGATAAATGTCCAAAAGGCGATCCTTATTTGCTCCGCCGTCGTTAAGCCAGTGAACGGCAAGTATCCGAAGATGGTCTTCGGCAGACGGAATACGCACGGGAAACCCGTTAAGATCAACTTCCCTTGAATCGCGAAATATCTCACTCCACGCCTTTGTATCGAGATGCCTAAGTTCGCGATGCAGGTCGACAGCGATGTTGCTTCCCGTCTCCGCCAGCAGTTTGCGAGAGAGATCGAAATCGGCCGACGAGACCGCTAAGTCAACATCGGTGTAGTACCTGGTCACTTGTGTAGGATAATTTCTTGCCGCCGCCCAGCCTTTTATCAAGATTGGTTCAACACTACTCTTACGGAAAAAACGGAACGCCTCGACAATCTCAAATTCCAGTTTCTTTGTATACAGAGATCGCCATCTCGAATCGTTGTCCATATCTAATGCTATTCGTTTCACGACTCTTTTCAAAACAAAAGAGCAACAGATCGATCGCTCGACCCGTTGCTCATAAATTGACTTGAAGATTCGACGAAACTATGGCCTACATTCGCCCAAACCATTACACGTGTTGGCCGGACACTGTGAATTCGGCGTCGTAGGTCCACACTCAAGATTATTGTTGCATCCGCAGGATGTCGCAGCCATCGCGCTTTGCGGAGCCACCAGTGACGCGATTACAGGAACGGCAATCATCGTGGACAGCCCAATCCTTTTAATAACATCACGGCGTGAAAGGCCATTAAAATTTGCTGAAATTTCCTGTTCGAGGAGGTTATTCTCGTTCAGTTGGTCAATAGCGAGCCATACAAAATCATCACTAACATTACTGCCTGCAAGCGATTCAACGTATTTCGCAATGTCCGAAATCGATCTTTTGCCGTCACAGGCCTTCCAAATCAAAGCCGCCGTTTGGTTCAAACAATGGGCTTTGTTGGTATCCAGATCATATACCAACACCTCTTCAGGAACTTCCTGAATAACAATGCCCGACGTGCGGGCTATGGGAAATTGCGGGTTCTTCATCTTCTCCTCCAAACAAATACGCAACTCCAATAGAGTTACGTCATTTTATCCAATTTAATATGATTGTCAAAAAATGCCAAAAGAAATTTTGCGAATTTTTTCGCATCCCCCCTTGCACTCTTTACTATTATTGCACGACGGGCCAATAAATCCAACACTTTCAATGAAAACTCTGTTTTTTGACGCATCGGGATGGTGTGAGGGATGATTTCCATGATCCCAACGCCTGGGGTTAACACCCGCGGATCCCATACTGTACCCTTCTGAAAACCGGTAAGCAAAACCATTCGAACTGGAATAGGTTCGAGGCCATAACGCCCACCGAGTTCCTCCGCCGAAACCTCTTTACGGCGAGTCGCGCCAAAATACCGCATAGAAAGCTTTCGTGGAAACGGATGCACCAAAGCATTTTCGTCCAAAACGGCGTATTCATCCGAATAATACTCGGCCCCGATTTTTACGAGTTCAGCAGTCAGTGTCGATTTGCCCTGAAAACTGCTGGCGGGAATTACGATAGCACTTCCCTTCCAACCAACGACCCCGGCGTGCAAAAACACTTTAGAATCAGCATGTTCAGCTACTACGATCCGGAGGCTGCTGTTCAGGAACTTGAAAAAAAGGTTATCCGATTTTCCAAAGGATACCTGTTCTCCATCTTTGAACAGAAAATAATTGACACCGTCCGAAGCGACACCAAATACATGCGATGCCATGCAACCTTTGTTTTCAATGAGCTCAGTCCGCTCCCCAAAAGCGGCGATTACGGTCTCCTTAGCTGCGTCTAAGAGTTGTTGACTATCACTCTCGATCTTGATTCTTACACCGTAAGAATCAAAATTGAATTCCCTGTCAAAAACACAACGAATAGTTAAACGTTCCTCTGACATTCAGGAATACCTGTCGACACGTATTGCTTAAGTGTCCTGTAACTCTAGCATTTTCCGGTGCTTACGTCAACAGATTTTTTATGATGACCGAAAAAGACCAGCACTGCGGAAAGTACCAAAGTAGTAAAAAGTGTTAAATACTTCCAATTTCCGCGAAAGAGCAATCCAACGAAGAAACTGACTGTCACTAACACGGTAAAACCAGTGTACAACAAGGTGACTGAGCTATGCGTACTTCCCGCAACCGTAATCTTTTGATAAAGATGTCCGCGGTGGGCCGCCCAAACCTTTTCCTTGCGCAGTACCCGGCCAATAAAGGTATATACCGTGTCAAATACAAAAAACCAAACAAACATGATCGAAGTAACGAAAATGATGGGAGAACTTGTAGGTTTTTCGGCGGCGGCCATAAGCGGAAGGGCGGCGAATGCGAATCCCAAAAAAGCACTGCCTACGTCTCCCATGAAGACCTTCGCCGGACTCCAGTTGTGTATCAGAAATCCGAGACTTGAAAAGGCCAGGACCCCTCCAAAGATATAAGTGCTTTGATATCCTAATATAGAGCCGAAAATAAGCCACGCTAAACCCGCCACTACCCCTTGTGATCCGGCAATTCCATCGATCCCGTCCATGAAGTTATAAGCGTTTATCATCCAAACGACCCACAGGAATGCAACAAATGCCCCGAAATTGCCGACTTGGAAGATAAGTCCGAATCCGGGTATGTAAATTTCCGTCCAAAAGCCGACGCCGTAAATTAATAGGGCGGCCGCAACAGACTGTACTAATAATCTAATAATAAACGATACGGAATAAAGGTCGTCCAGCCAGCTTACGATGGCGACAAGACAAGCTGCGGCCAAATACGTCCACCTAAAGTTATTTGTTAACGTTAGTGTTATATATGTATAAAGTAGGAGACTTACGGCGACTATAATTAAGCCTGCCCCACGCGGAGTCGGAGACTTGTGCGAGCTTCGATCGTTAGGGATGTCAAGCAGGCCGGCTTTAACGCTCCAACGACGAAAAGCCGCAACGCCGACAAACGTTGCGACAAAGGCGATCGCGAATATTATCAGTTCAGCCACCCTGTATCCGTGTAAACAATTCCTAAGCGATACTAAAAAGCATTCCGATATTTTTCAAGCGCTGTTTGCAGCGAGTATTTGGTTTCCGCCGCTATTCGTGCACGCCTGCCCATTTCGGGCCATTCCGGCCTTCGATCAACCGCCTGCTCAATTTTAGCCAAAAGCTCATCCGGCTTACCGGGCGGTACTATCCAACCGACTCGCTCTTCCAGTATCAATCTGGCAACCTCCGAGTTTTGCTCGGTCAAAGCGAGGATAGGTTTCCCGGCAGCCAGAATATTATAGGTTCGGCTAGGCATTGAAACACCCTGCATTTTATCGACAAGCGAGACAAAAGCAACGTCACACGCATTCAAAAATACCTGCTGCTCGCTTCGTGGCTTCGGATCAAGAACGGTCACATTCGAAAGCGACCGCGATTTCACCACATCTGTCAGCCACTGTTGTTTAACGCCCGTCCCGAGGAAAACGAAATGAATCTGCGTGTTTGAGATAAGTTGTTCCGCGCAATCCACTATGCTTTCCAGGTCGTTTGGATGCCCCATATTACCTGCATAAAGGAAAACGAATTTATCCCGCACGCCCAGTTCGCCCAATAGAGCGTTGCTCCCTCTTGGTTCCGGCGAAACCGATTCCAGCTCCGCCCAATTTGGAATAGTGACTATCGGAATGTCGAGCCCGGCAGTCTTTCGGGCAACCAAATCTTCCATATCGCGGCCTACAACGATGATTTTGGCGGCATATTTATACAACCACCGATTAAAGTATGCGAGCAGCTTTGAAACAAACGACGTCTCGCGAAGTTTTTTTGCCGCGATCAAAATTTCCGGATAATTGTCATGTATCAGCAGCGTGTAGCTCGCTCCACGCAACAGCGACGCCAATGCGACGATGAACGGCATCGTCGGCGGATTGGTTACGACCAGTACCCGATCACCCGCCCTGAATCGGCGAAAAGCGTTCCAGAACACTGTTGTGCTCAAAGTCAACATATTTATGATCCGAAAGGCGATGACGTTTTTGTCGAGCCTTGTTCCAGCCACGCGAAAGATTTCGACGCCTTTATGGTCTTCACGCTTTGGTGCTATCGTGCCGCGAGCGGAATAGTTTGGCTGGCCGCTGATCACCTTTACGTCAAATTTATCCGTCAGCCCTTCAGCAATTCTCGTCAGATAATATCCGGTTGACGTTTCTTCCGGATAATAAAGTTCCGAGATCACCCACAACCGGTTTTTCTGCTCACTTTTCGTTTGCACATCACTGGTCATGGGCGGTAAGGATCTTTTTCCCTTTCAGCGCCCGGTCGAGAACGCGGGCGGTTGCATTTTCAGTTTCGATATCGCTGAGCCACTCCAAAGCATAGTTTCTTGCATTTGCGGACATCCGATCGTACTGCGAGGCGTCCATATCGACACAATTATTTATCTGTCCGATCCAGGAATCGGTATCTTCGAGCGGAATCTGCCAGCCCACGTTGCGCTGCTCGATATCTTTCCACACAGTGTTGTCACTGACTAGCAACGGACAGCCGGCCGCGAGTGCCTCGATAAAAACATAGCCAAAATTCTCGTTCAGAGTGGGCAGGACGAAAAAATGGCTTTCGCTCAATTTACGCAATGCATCCCGTTGATCGGGAAAAGAGCCGACCGCATTTACAGTCACATTCGATGGAAGATCTCGAATTATACCCTGGCACTGTTCCCAATATCCCTCATCTTCCAATGGCCCGATAAGGTCGAACTGCACGTTTCCCGTATGTACGTCCTTTAGTCGTTCGAGGAAGTACTGAATATTTTTCTTTCTTGTCAACCGGGAGAGAAACGCAAACCGGACAGTTCCCTTCTCTTTTATTTGCTTCCATTTCGGATCGTAGTCCGGAAGAATTGACTTGGGCGCCAGATCGGGTGCGACCCAAACCTCCGTGCCCGGTCCGATAACCTGTCTGATTTCATCTTTTTCGAACTGGAACGAAGCCTTCCAAATGACGTCCTTGAGGTCATCGAGCCGCTGACGTCCATCATGTACATGATGACGGCGTTGGCGACC
>JANNGV010000214.1:0-1595 GCA_031404055.1 Chloracidobacterium sp. | reverse complement strand
GATACGATGACTGCTCATCACAAAGGAGCCGTGGACATGGCGAAGATGGTTGACGGCAAAACGCAAAATCCCGATATCAAGAAGTTCGCCGCTCAGATCATCGCCGATCAGGAAAAAGAGATCGGCCAAATGAAAGACTGGCGCGAAAAGTGGTTCGCTGGCAAGCCTGCCGCCATGAACATGGAAATGCCGGGCATGATGGATTCCATGAAAATGGATATGGCAAAGCTTATAAATTCGAAAGACAAGGAATTTGACCTTGCGTTTATCGACATGATGACTCCTCATCATGTTGGGGCCGTTACGATGGCGAAAGAAGCTTTGCAGAAGAGTGAAAAGGCCGAGATAAAGACGCTTGCCGGTCAAATAATAAAAGCCCAAGAGGCCGAGATAAAGATGATGAGCGAGTGGAAGGCAAAGTGGAGTAAATAGATAGTTCCGGTCGAATCTGATTGAAATGCTCAATGGAATTATCAAATGGTCCCTCAAGAACCGGTTGATCGTCGTCGCGATCGCTGCCCTTTTGCTTGTCTGGGGCAGTTACGTGGCTTTTAATCTACCGGTCGATGTCTTTCCGGATCTGAATAAGCCGACAATTACGGTCCTAACCGAAGCTAACGGCCTCGCGCCGGAAGAGGTTGAGACACAGGTATCTTATCCGATCGAGACCGTTATGAACGGTGTCCCGGGCGTTTCACGTGTTCGCTCGGTCAGCGGCGTCGGATTGTCCATTGTATACGTTGAATTCGAATGGGGAACGGATATTTATCGAAACCGACAGTTGGTTTCGGAAAAGATAACTGAAGCCCGCGAACAATTGCCGCAAGGAGTCTCGCCGTTTCTCGCTCCCATCTCTTCGATAATGGGCGAGATCATGCTGATCGCTGTTTCGAGTAAGGACGGAACGACTGATCCGTTAGAGTTGAGGACTTTGGCGGATTGGACGATTCGGCCCCGGTTATTGACCATCACGGGGGTTTCTCAGGTCATACCGATCGGCGGCGGCGTAAAACAGTATCAGGCCCTTGTATCACCCGGAAAGCTTAGGCAATTTGGCGTCACAATCGAAGAAATTTCGGTCGCACTTGAGAAATCGAATATTAACTCGACAGGCGGCTTCGTCGATGCTCAATCGCAGGAATACCTCGTTCGAAACCTCGGCAGGTTTTACTCAATCGATGAACTAAAACAAACTGTCGTTGCTTACCGCAATAACACTCCGATTCGTCTCGGTGATGTCGCCGAAGTACAGTTTGGAGCCAAAATAAAGCGAGGCGAGGCAGGAACGAACGGAAAGCCCGCCGTCATTGTCTCTGTCCAAAAACAGCCCGGAGCCAGTACTCAAGATCTGACAGAAAAGGTCGACGAGGCGGTAAGGGAGCTGCAAAAAACGCTTCCACCCGATGTTGAGATCAACCCTAATCTATTCCGCCAAGCGAACTTTATCAACGCCTCGATCGGCAACGTTACCGAAGCACTACGTGACGGTGCGATCTAGTGAATCCGACATTCAACGCTGATGTTTGCGCCTTCCTTGTGCCTTGGCCTGCTTGAAATCGCGAAACAACAATTGACGCAAGGGGTGAGCGGCAAAC
>JANNGV010000213.1:0-1660 GCA_031404055.1 Chloracidobacterium sp. | reverse complement strand
GACAGTAAAAATCAACGATGCCAAGGTTCCGGCCTGAATCTGGCCCGGTTCGCTTCGGAATTCAAATTTGAACGCTGAGTCCAAGCTAGTCGAACTATTGTTTGTCAAACTTTCGACGGCTACAGGATGTGAACTGTCATTTGTCGCAGGCGTAGCAACATTGCCGCATGCCGTAAAAAGCGCCGAAAACGTCGCCACGGCGAAGCTCAAAAAAATAATTGTTTTGATCATTTCAATTTTCCGTCACTAATCAGTTCTTCTAAGTCTTTCAGAAATTTATCGACCGTCTGAAATCCGCGCAGACGCCGAAATTCTTCGCCATTACTGCTCATCAACCTAAAATCCGGCAAGCCTACAACGCCGAATCTCTCCGATAAAATCGGTTCTTTGTCCGTGTCGATTTTGAGCAAAACGATGCTTTGCAAAAGTTCTTTAACCTTAACGTCGGCAAAGGTCTCTTTTTCCATTCTCTGACACGGCAAACACCACTCGGCATAAAAATCGATAAGTAAGGGTTTATTTTCCCTTCGAGCCTGAGCGAGAGCGTCGTCCAATACCTTGAAGCCTCGCGGCAAAGCAAAATCGCCTTGCGACTGTTCACCTGTCGTTTTGACTTTGGGACGACTCGCGACAAGCGTCGCTTTGAAACCCGTCCTATCAATGGCTTCAATAATTCTTTGCTCATCGATCTGAAGCGAATCGAAAGTTACTTCGAATTCGTCACGATCCAGGTGCATTTCTACTTTTTTTATTGATGCGAGCCCATCCAGGGCTTGCTGGACCTTCTCCGGTCAGGCCATTCATATAGCTCCGCTTTTACTTTTCGTAAAGCCTTCGATTTGCAGAAAAACCGTTTTGAGTTTTTCACTGTTTTTTTGACCATCGGAGGTTGTTTGCGAAACACCGCATGCCCCCAAAAATAATAATAAAACCGACAAAGTTATGATTTTTTCCATTTCCATTCCTTACTCACTCGGCGGCTTGGCTTGTACGTAGCTGGTAAACGCCTTCGATTACCACCCGCTCGCCTTCTTTTAATCCTGATACGATCTCGTAGAAATCCGCACCTTCCGCTCCGAGTGCGACCTGCCGCCGCTCGAATGTTTCGCCGCCATCAAATACAAAGACAAATGTCTCACCCTGTTCGCGAACTACCGCAGCCTTCGGCACGGCAAGAACTTTTCTGTTGCCGCTGGTGTCAATCGTGATCTCGATAAAATTACCGTCCCTAAGACGGTTGAATGGATTCTTGATCTCGTATATGACGGGCACGGTTCGCGTCTGGTCATTCACGGTTTGTCCGACCGAGACAAGCCGTCCGTCACCGTCAGGGGTTCCAATTGTGTAAACCTCGCCGAGCAGGGCCGACGATGTAAAACTTGCCCTTGTGGATTCGCGGACCGTGGCCAGATCTTTCTCAAAAACCTGAGCTTCTAGAAGCACGGTGGACAAATTGACGATGTTGAGTAGTTCGGCCCCGCTTGCGACCTGCTGGCCGCTCGTGGCCTTGATCTGGTCGATTATTCCCGTTATCGGCGATATTAAGGGGAAATTTCGCGACGGCTGCCTGACGGCAGGCGGGCGGAAAATACTCTGCCCGGCCTGCGCCGATTTGATCTGCTCGCCTAATAAAACCACTTGTTTATCGGCTGAAGCTACT
>JANNGV010000212.1:0-1698 GCA_031404055.1 Chloracidobacterium sp. | reverse complement strand
TGGAACGCCCGCTGGCGGCTGCTTGTCGGAAGCGTGCTGATGCTTATCTCGCGGCTCGCGGGAATGGTGCTGCCCGCATCGACCAAATATATCGGCGACGAGGTTTTTACAAAGGGCCGCTACGAGATCATTAAATGGATCGCTCTCGCTATCGGCATATCTACTTTGATACAAGCGATTACATCGTTTGCCCTGTCGCAGATACTTGGCGTCGCCGCACAGCTTGCGATCACGAACATGCGGATGCGTGTGCAAAAGCGTATAGAGAGGCTGCCGATCTCATATTTTGATTCGACGCAGAGCGGGCAATTGATATCGCGCATCATGAATGACGCGGAAGGAATTCGCAATCTGGTCGGCACGGGGTTGGGACAAATTCTGGGAAGTGTCGTTACCGCCATTATAGCTCTCGGCGTATTATTTTACCTGAATTGGCTGCTAACGCTGGCGACAATTGTCGTGCTTCTGATATTCGGCGGCGTGCTTGGGTACGCATTCAAAAAGCTGCGGCCGATCTTTCGCGAACGCGGCGAGATTACTGCGGAAGTTACGGGCAGATTGGGCGAAAGCCTCGGCGGTATCCGCATTGTTAAGGCTTATACGGCCGAAAAACGCGAAGAGCTTTCGTTTGCACGCGGCGCGCACCGTCTGTTTCGCAATATCGCAAGTTCGGTTACAGGTGTTTCGGCGATCTCTGCATTCTCGTCTATCGTCATCGGAGCCATCGCCGTTGTGATGATCTTCATCGGCGGCAATGCGGTACAGGCCGGCACGATGACCCTTGGCGATTTTCTAATGTACATCTCGTTTACGTTTCTGCTCGCCCTGCCGGTTATTGAACTGACTTCCATCGGTACGCAGATAACCGACGCACTCGCCGGGCTTGACCGCATCCGCGAAGTAATGGACATGACGACCGAGGATGAGCAGGATGCGGGGAAACAGCCGCTGCCAACGGTTAAGGGAACTATTGACTTCGAGAACGTTGAGTTTGAGTACGACGCGGGTGTTCCGGTTCTTAAAGGCCTGGAATTTCATTCGGAAGCGGGGGAGACGACGGCCCTCGTCGGATCATCCGGTTCCGGTAAGTCGACTATCCTGAGCCTTGTTTTGAACTTTATCCAACCTACAAAAGGTACGATCAAGATCGACGGCAAGGACCTGCAAAACGTAAAGCTCCGCGATTACCGGCGACATCTCGGTGTTGTATTGCAGGATAATTTCTTGTTTGACGGAACGATTCTCGAGAACATCAAATTTTCAAATCCTGAAGCTAACCTCGACGAGATAAAAGAATTTTGCCGCATAGCAAATGCCGATGAGTTTATCGCAAAGTTCCCGAACGGTTACGAAACCGTTGTCGGCGAACGCGGCGTCAAATTATCCGGCGGACAGCGGCAAAGGATCGCGATTGCCCGAGCCCTTCTTGCAAACCCGCGCATTTTGATACTGGATGAAGCAACTTCATCGCTCGATTCGGAGAGCGAGGCGCTAATACAGGAAGGTTTGAACCGTCTGCGGCAGGGAAGAACGACATTTGTGATAGCTCACAGATTGTCGACCATTCGGAGCGCCGATCAAGCCCCTCGCCCATGCCCACGAATTTGATGGGCTGGCCGGTGACCTTTTTGATGGAGAGGGCGGCACCGCCGCGGGCATCGCCATCCATCTTGGTCAAAACCACGCCGGTGACGGCCA
>JANNGV010000211.1:0-3788 GCA_031404055.1 Chloracidobacterium sp. | reverse complement strand
GACAATTTTGAGTTGTTCTTCAATACCGACGCTTACAGGGCCGTTAAGGTAAACTCGCCGCGGAACCTTTCAGGCTTTTATCTACCAAACTCGCGAGTTTCCTTTAATGGAGTTCTACAGAGCGGCCCTGCAATTATCCTGTCTCCTTCAGGACCGGGAACCGGACCTCTTGAGGGACGAGCTATTTTCCGCCCGGCGGGATCGCAGCCGTTTGTGCAATTTCCTTTCGTAGGCGGTTCGTCCGGCACGTTTGGACTTCAGTTTTCGGGTCCGTCGTTCGGATTCCCGGCAAGCACCAATGCGACAATGGGACCGCCGACAGCGGGCGGAAACGGAGCTGACAATTTTCCGGGCATCGGCTCGGTCTTCGGCAGTATTCTGCCGGGCTTCGCATTAACGACCATCTGCAGCAACGGTGCGGCGACGTGTTCGGCCATCGCGGCTGCACCTGGAGTCTTTACTTCAGCTCCTTCTTATCTGCCGGATGCTCCGTTTCTTAACCGGACGTTTGGCGAGTCAGCATTTAGCACCTACACGGTAGGCGGCAAATGGCGTTTCACGGGAGTGAATAACCCGGTCGGCTTTGGTGTCGTTGGCTTTTATAGATTTTATGCCGACACCGCCAGCGACTTCAGCGGATTTAACCAGCTGCAGCGTGGATCGAGTCCGGGCGGCAACCGCGGCGATTTCGGAGCTTCGTTATTCCTTGATGCCCGAGTGGCCAGATGGATGAACGTTTCGGGTAACCTGGGCTATAACTACAACAGCAGCGTCAAGGGTGATTTCCCAGGCGGCACGTTTACGTTGTTGGACAGACCGGATGAACTTCTTGTTTCGGCGGCTCTTGATTTTCCGGTCAACAGGTTCTTTCAACCGATTCTTGAGTTCCGTTCGCTTAATTATGTAGGCGCCCGGACCCCGAATGCATTTGAAAATGATCCGATTGACGGGCTTGCGGGCTTCCGCGTATTCCCGGCACGCTGGGTAGGATTCAGCCTTGGATATCGCTATCACTTTAATCAACAGGATCGCGACAGTTTTGACGATGATCTGATAACCGGTTCAGCTTTCCTGCCATGCGGAACAGGAACCCAGGGTTGTGTCGGCCAGACAGTTGCGACCAGCTACCGCGGTATTCCTCCTGGATTTGCAGCGTCGGATAATCCGCATGGTGCGATCATTCAGGTATTCGCGGGTCGACGCAACAAGCGTCAGGCTGAGATCGTGAATATTCCTGCTAATGTAACCGCACTTACGCTTAGCGACAGCGAAGTCATTCTGCCGTGTCCGGCAGGGTCGAGATCAACGTCGGGTGCGTGTAATGACAGCACTACGATCAGCGTAGCCACGACAGCGGAAGATGTAGAAAAAGACGTTCTTACGTACAACTACACTGTTTCGGGCGGACGTGTTACCGGATCGGGAGCAAATGTTTCGTGGGATTTGAGCGGTGCCCAAGCGGGAACCTACACGATCACCGCAGGTGTTGATGACGGTTGCGGGCTTTGCGGTAAAACGCAGACTCAGACTGTTACCATTAAACCGTGTCCTGATTGCGAACCTATACTTGAATGTAATTGTGCCAGCCTTTCGGTCAGCGGCCCTGCCGGTGTCACGGAACCGGGCAGCACGATGACGTTTACGGCAAATGTAAGCGGCGGAACATCTTCGAATCTGACCTACAACTGGTCGGTTTCGGCGGGTACTATTGAATCCGGTCAGGGAACGCCGAGCATTGTTGTCACAACTACTCGCGAAATGGCGAATACCTCCGTGACAGCTACTGTTGATATTGGCGGTCAGGCGGTCGAATGCAGATGCCCAACAACGGCGTCTGAGGTTGGCAGTATCGCTGGCAGACCGGAACCGGTCATTGTCGATGAGTTCGGCAAACTGAACAGAGATGACGTTAAATCTCGTCTCGATGCGTTCTTTGCCGTCCTCGCCAATAACCCGAATGATCAGGGATATGTGATTAATTACGGAACTGCCCGTGAAATTGCTGCTCGTGAGAAAGTGATCACGGACTACATCAATTTCCGAAGGTTCGACAGATCGCGTATCACGCTTATCAGAGGCGGCGAAAGCCCGAGTGGAGAGGTTAATACCAAGCTCTACCGCATACCGCCTGGAGCAGAAAACCCGGCACCGTAACGGTCGGCACAGCTTTGCATCGAAGTTTGATGCGAACATAAAAAGCGAAAGGGGATCCCGATTCGGATCCCCTTTCGCTTCATTGTTAGCTCGGTCTATTATTTCCCCAAGTTTTACTTCGCGGGTCGGCTTATAACCGGGTACTGTCTTAAAGCTGGTGCTTGCGGAATAAAGCCTCCTAACCAACGTGAATCGATCTTACTCGATGGACTTCGCGTCTTTCTCAGCGACCTCTGCGTTTGAAATGATTTTAACGCGGAGATCACCGAGATTTCGCGGAGAACGCTGAGAGGGATTGATTATCTTGAAATTGTCCCCACAAGACTAGGACACTCCCCAGAAACGTATTTGAAAATAATTTTGCGATCTTCACCCGATTGTGTAAAATTGTAAAAACGTGTGCGTCTAACGCCCTATTTTTCCTCGACGTTTTTGAAATATGTTTGCAATGCAGGTGCAAACCCGAACCCGCTTTTATCATCCGAACAACCGGACTATTTGTTCGAACTTCGAACCCTGATCGAATTACCCATGCAAACACAAGGAAATCATATGTTCTTAAATTCCAGCAAAACAAGGCAGCTATTCAGTAGATGTCTTGCGTTGTTTATGATAGCCGTGTCGGTTCCCATCTCGGCTTTTGCTGACGGGAATGTGTTCAAAGATCCTTCGAATTTTAGCGAATGGTCGGTGGTTGGGCCCGCGGGCGGCGACGTTCGTGTTGTAACTATCGACCCGCGCGATAAGAACCGTTTGTTTATAAGCACGCTTGACGGACAACTTCATATCTCGGAAGATGCGGGCAAGAATTGGAAGTTGCTGGTTAACCTGAACCAACCGCAGCTTATCCTCGATCAACTGTTTGTTGACAGCCGGGATTCAAAGATTATCTACACGTCCGGTCATCGCGGAAAGCTGCCGGGCGGTTTTTTCAAGACTACGGACGGCGGCCTCAATTGGAAGGAGATTAAAGATCTCCGCGATCAGGCGATACACGCCATGACACAGTCAAAAGAAGATCCGAATGTGCTTTTCGTAGGTACAAAGAACGGCATGTGGAGGTCAAAGGACTCGGGCGATAACTGGACAAAGATCGAATCGCCGTCGTCTCCGCTCGATATAAACTCGATGGCGGTCGATCCGAGAAATAACGCCACGATTTATGCCGGAACGACATGGAGGCCTTATAAATCCACCGATAGCGGCAAGAGCTGGAGTTTGATAAAGAACGGCATGATTGACGATTCGGATGTTTTTGCGATCACGATCGACCCGCGCAAAGCCGATCATTTGATCGCGTCGGCCTGCAGCGGAATCTACGAATCGTTCAACGGCGGCGAGAAATGGGCGAAGATTCAGGGCATTCCGTCACAATCACGCCGGACAAGGGATATTGTTCAGCATCCATCGGTGGTAGGAACGGTTTACGCCGGGACGACCGAGGGTTTTTGGATGACGACGAACGGCGGTAAGTCATGGATACTGACGACGCCCCGCAATGTCGAGGTCAACTCGATTGCGGTTCACCCGGACGAACCGAACCGCGTATATATCGGAACAAACAATTTCGGCGTCCTCGTTTCAAACGATGGCGGCAAGAATTTTTCTCCAACCAATGACAATTTTACCAGCCG
>JANNGV010000210.1:0-9990 GCA_031404055.1 Chloracidobacterium sp. | reverse complement strand
CGCACAGAATCTTCGGGCTGAACAACTGGACGCGAACGGCGCCCGAATCAGCAATTTGGAAGCTCCGAGCATCACTTTGAATGATACGGGGGCTGAAACCGTCATCTATTCTGACAAACTGCGAATCGCTAAAATTGACGCCGGCGGGGCGATCCTTGGCTCACTGAACATTGCAGGCGTCAGGCTGACCATAAGGCAAGGCCGTGTCGAAGGCACGTCCAAGGACATTGATGCCGGAACGGTCACGTTGGCAAAAAGCTCGGCATTGCCGGACGGTGGAACTTTGGAAGCCGTCAGGATCGCAAGACCCGTTTTTGTGCTTGAGCCATCCGGCAGATACCGTGCGAGCGCTGATATGAGCCTCGGCGGCGGCATCGTCGGCAACATTCCGCTTGGATCGGCCCAGGCCAAAGTAAGCGTCGATAACAACCGCGTAAATCTCAACGAACTCACCGCGAACGTGATGAACGGCCTTGTCAACGGCAATGCGGTAATCGCTTTCAACAGCCGGTCATCGTCATCCATCGTCGCCGATTTCTCGGATCTTGATCTTGCCAAGCTTGCCGCTCTGCAGGGCGGCCGCGTAATCCCGATCGAAGGCAAAACGTCCGGCAAAGTAAACCTGACATTGAGCGGAACCGATTATCGAACGACCAGCGGCACCATCAACGCCATCATCGCGGCTAACGCCGGAAACGCCGACGCGGATCGAGTTCCGATCAGCGGCAATGTCGATCTGTCGGCCACCAACGGCCTCTTTAACGTCGATCTTGCCAAACTGAACACGGCAAAAAGCGAGCTGAATGCGTCAGGCCGCTTCGATCTGCGAAACGAGGATTCAAATCTTGACGTTGCGTTAAGATCGACCGACGCCAGCGAGATAGAAAGGCTTGTTCGCGTCCTCGGCATCTCGCCGCAGTTTGAATCCCAATTCGATTCGATGAAGGCCGCGGTCGCCGGGAATCTAAGTTTTGACGGAAAAATAACCGGCAACCTTACCGATCCGGTTGTCGATGGACGTGCCTCCCTTGATTCGATCTCACTGCGCGGCACGGAGCTCGGATCGGTTACAACCGACATCCTCGTCTCGCCATCGGCGATTGAAATCAAAAACGGCAGGCTGCAGGATCGAAACGGCGGAAACATCGCTTTTAATGTAAATGTGCCAACCTTCGGAGCAAACAATATTTCAATCCAGGCTACGCTGACGGGTGTGAATGCCGGAAATTTGTTGGCGGCTTTGCCGGTCGATCTGCCTACACGCCTGAAAGATTTCAATGGCAAAACCACCGGAACCGTTAACCTGAGCGGCCTGCCAAACCAATCGCAGGGCGAGGTAAATATCGCGTCCGATCAGGGAACGATCGCCGGTCAAACGTTTGACAGCCTAAAGGTGAAGGCTGTATTCAAAGGAACGCTGATCGATCTTGAGAGCGGCGAGATCCGCGTCGGTGACGGCTTCTTATCGGCAAACGGCTCGTATGATATGGATTCGACCGCGTTCGATCTCGATCTAAACGGCAAAGCGGTTCCGCTGCCGTTAGCTCTTTCATTTTTGCCGGAAAACAGCGCTATTCCGGCGATCGCCGGCTCCACCGATTTCACCGCAAAAGCGACCGGCGAGATAGACCGGCCCGCCGGCATCAACGTCAATTTCAACGGGACGGCAAGCAATGTCATCGTCAACGAAAATGCGTTTGGAGAAGTCGCATTCAAGGGCAATACAGCGAACCAAATGCTGAACGCCGACCTGGTTGCAACGCTCGATGGTCGTCCGCAAACGATTATTGCGTCGGTAAATTTTGGCGATGACAACCTGCCGTTCCGTGTTCAGACCGAATTTGATCAAAGCCCGCTTGGCCCGTTTGTCGCCCTCGTTCCCCAGCTCAAAGGCATTCAAATTGGCGGCACGGGCACCGGACGCGTTGAATTCGGCGGGAATCTTGCACAGAAGGACGCAAACGGCGCAAATGTTTTCACAACCGCCAATCTGACCGGCTCGGCACAGTTTTCACAGCTTTCACTGCTGATTCAGGACACTCCGCTGGTCGCGACCGAGCCGGTCGTGGTTCGTTTCAATACTCGCGATATCGTTTTTGAAAGTGCCCGTTTCTCCGGCGGCGGCTCGAATGTGACCATAGCGGGAACAAAAGCAATTGCCGACGACGCCGTAAATAACCTGTCGCTCGATGGCCGGGTTAATTTGAGTCTTCTAAACGCAATACCTGGAATTTCCGCGACCGACAATTTTTTCGCCGGGATCGCGGATGTTTCCATAAGGCTTGCCGGAGTAAATAAAACTGTCAGGGTTTCCGGAACGGCTGTTCTTGAGAATGCGTCGTTTGCGACATTTATCGGCTCCGACCGTCTTACCTTCGACCGGCTGCAGGGACGCATACTGTTCTCGGCAAATCAGGTTCAGGTCGATCAGGCCACCGGCTATCTCGGCGGCGGAAAATTTGTCGCCAGCGGCGGAGCTTTGATCGGCGATAATTTACAGCTTTCGTCATTCCGTCTCGATCTTACCGGATCGAATATCACCGTGCCGCTGCCCGAGGATTTCATCACGACCGGCGACGCAAAGCTTGAAGTGTCGGGCCGCCGCGTGGGCGACAATTTCTCGACACTCATCGCCGGGAAAATTCTTGCCAAACGCAGCCTGTACAGCAAGGACATCGATCTGGCGAACGTCATCGGCGCACGGCGCGAAGGATCGCTTTCGAGCGGCTCGTCATCGCTTCGCGCTCCGCGTTTCGATCTTATAATCGAAGGCCGCGATGCACTTGTAATTCGAAACAACGTAGCCGACCTCACTGCCTCGGCTTCGCTTCGTTTAACTGGAAATACCGACAACCCGCAGATCTCGGGCCGGATAACGGCCAACAGCGGAACAGTGTTTTTCCGAAAGGACCGCTATGTCGTCCAACGCGGCGTGCTCGAATTTCCGCCAAACACCGAGATAGAGCCAATAATCAATCTGCAAGCTGAATCGGAGATCGGCGGTTACCAGGTATTTGTAAATCTCTCTGGCCCGCTGACCGATACCGAGCAGCTAGTGGCCGCGGTCCGGTCGAGCCCGGCGTTGCCGCAGGCCGACGTAATCTCGCTTATCACAACCGGAAATCTTTCGAATACCGAAGCCGGCATTCCAACATTGGCGCAAACGGGCATCAATACGGCGGCTGAGATTCTGACGGATTCGATCATCAACAATCCCGCCCGAAAGGCTACCGACAAGCTTTTTGGCCTGAATGTGTTTGAGATCGACCCGATCATTTCCGGCCAGCGGCTCAATCCGTCAGCCCGGCTTACGGTTGGCCGGCAGATCAATAATAATCTACGGGTAACATACGCGACGAATCTTTCGCAGGATCAGAATCAGGTACTGGCTCTCGAGTATCGCGTTTCGAACAAGTTGTCGTTCGTAGCACAATATGAACAGCGGTCCCTTAGCAACGTGACGCAGGATCGCAATAATTTTAGTTTTGAGGTCAGATTCAGGAGACGGTTTTAGACTTGAGGAATGCGGGTAAACAAGCGGGTCAATCAAATAAATAAAAGCGGGCTTTCGTTAGAATCGGTGGTTTCAGGCTCCAAAATAAAGCGATCGCCGTTATTGCTCGTCTGCCTGTGTTTGGCTGTTTTTTGCACGTCCGTATTCTCACAGCAGGAATATGAAAACCGTGAGATCGCCGATGTCACGGTCGCTTTTGAAGGGAATGACAAGAATATTTCGGTCAACGAACAGTTCCGGCTTCTCGCGAAAGATGCCGTTGGGAAAAGTTATTCCCCGGTTCGTATTCGCGACGCCATCGAGCAGCTTTACCGCACGAAACGCGTAACCTCGATATCGGTCGAAGCGTCGGCCGTCGGCGAAAACCGCGTAAATTTAAGATTTCTTATTAAGCGGCGGACCCAGGCCCAAAAAGTGCTGGTCGAGATTCTGGGCGTTAACGAAGGAAAACTTACCGAGCAGGAATTGCTGCTTAAACTGAACTTGCTTGAGCCCGGCGCGGCCATCACCGAGCAAACGCTTCGCAATAATTCGGACGTCATTCTGGAATATCTCCGCGAACGAGGTTATTTCAAAGCCGAAGTGACGCATGAGCAGCGTCCATTGGATAACGCCAACGATGTAGCCGTCACGTTCCGCGTAACACCTAACGCTCAGGCCACGATCGGTACCTTTAATGTAAATATCGAAGGCTTCGACAAAGCCAAATTTGTCGATAAGCTCAGCCTTCAGCCGGGAGAGCCGTTTTCCCGGGAAGCTCTTAATAAAGATGTCGATAAAGTTCGTCAAATTCTTCGCGAAGAAGATCTGCTTGCGCCGTTCCTGAGTGAGCCGAGGCCCGTTTATGACAGCGAAGCAAATATAATAAACATTGAGCTTGTCGGGCAAAAAGGGCCAATCGTGGAGGTTTCGGTCGAAGCGGAAAAGGACAAAATCGGTACCAGAACGCAAAACCGTCTCCTACCGGTCAAACGCGAGGGAACGCTGGATTATTCCGCGATTATCGAGGGCGAACGCAGGCTTGAAAACTATTATCAGGAGCTTGGTTATTTTTTCGCCAATGTTACGTCTGTTTGTTCGGTTGAGCCACCGCTAAATGGGGGCGATGCCGGTGCTCCGAAAAATGACAGTGAGTTTCTCTGTTCCTCTTTGAACAGCGGCGAGCTGACGGATAAGAAAGTACTCGTCAAATATCGCGCGGACCTTAGCCGCCAGCTCAAGCTTACGGACATTCGGCTCGAGGGGACTACGCAGTTTACCATCACCGAAATTCAAACGGTCCTTGAATCGCAGGAAGCAAATATTCTCGGCATCATCCCTCTGTTCGGATACGGACGCGGCTATACAAGTGAGAAGCTTCTCGAAGAAGATGCATCAACGATCCGGTCGCTGCTTCGCGAGCTGGGCTACCGCGAAGCCACGGTCAGAGTAAATCAGGGTGTTAGCCCGGACGGCGAGAACCTTGTAATTACATTTATCGTAGATGAAGGAAAGCCGACCGTGATCTCCGACGTGCAGATCACCGGCAACAGTGACTTTTCGGATGCTGTTCTTATGCAGCAGCTGCCGCCGCTGGTCGGCAAAAACTTCTCGCGGGCGAAGATCAGAAACGGGCAGAAGAAGCTTGCCGAATTCTATTCACAAGAGGGTTATTTCGATACGGTCGTGGATTTTTCGATCGATGAAAGAACAGTGGACGCGGCTACCGGCGAAAATCTCTTCAAGATTCTTTATGAGATTAAGCATAAGCCGAATCCGCTTTCCGTCGACCTGCTTGAATCGGCAGATGCCGGTTCGCTGCCCGACGGCGAAGGCAAAAAGGTCTACATAGGCCGCGTTCTCGTAACCGGCAACGAAAAAACGAAATCATCAGCCGTCGAAAGGGCGTTGACCTTTCAGCCGAACGAGCTTCTGCGTTCCGGCGATCTATACACAAGTGAGCAGAACCTGTACGCCAGCGACGCATTTTCGCGCGTTGAGATCAGACGGCAGCCCGCCGGAGAGACATCGGCCGGACGCGTGACCGACCTGATCGTCAATGTCGAGGAGCAGGCTCCGCGAATCCTGTCTTACGGCGGCGGCTTTTCAACCGATCTCGGTGCCAGCGGGTTTGTCGATATAAGGCATTTGAACCTGTTGGGCCGTCTTTGGCAGGGCGGGGCACGCGTCCGATTAAGCCAGCGGCAACAGCTCGCGCAGGTAGACTACGTAAACCCGCGTTTTATCCGCGACGGCGAAAAGCGGTTTGCTCCGCTGACGCTTACAGCCCAGTATCAGAGAGATTCCACCGTCACGCGGTTCTTTCGATCGGCGTTCGACAAAGGAACTTTCGGGATAGTTCAAAGGCTCGATGCAAGTGGAAATCCGATAGATGAATTCGGGGCGGATGTCGGCAGCCCGACGTTAAACCGCTTAACGCTGACGGCCGAAACCAACCGTACGCTCAGCCGAAAAAACAGGAGCATTCTATTCTTTAGATATCGTTTTGAGGACGTTCGGATTTATAACATCCAGAGCCTTCTTATTAAAGATTTGCTCACACCGGATTCCAGAATTCGCATTTCGGGCTTTGGCGCTACCTTCGTCAGGGACACCCGCGAAAACTGTTCGATTAAGTATACGATTCTCGACATCATAGCCCGTGGTGAAGCAGGCGAACCGTGCCGGTACAGCGCAAGCGACCCGACCAGAGGTACGTATCTGACAGCGGAATATAACGTGTCGGTTCCGGCCTTGGGAGCAAACATCGGCTTTAACAAATTTCAGGCCTCGTACAATATTTACTACACATTTCCGTCACTAAAAAATACTACGTTTGCGGGGCGGGCGATCATCGGCCTTGCCCAGGTATTTTCATCGGGCAACCGGTTTGCAAACACCCAAACTCCCGATCTCGAGGGCCTTCTGCCGATCAGCGAGCGATTCTTTGCGGGAGGCGCGAATACGCTTCGAGGGTTTGATTTTGAATCGGCCGGCCCGCGCGTAGTCGTTGTTCCGACCGGAACTTTCCGCGACCGCAATCGCGAGCCCGTGTTTCTCGACCCGTTCACTATCCCATTTGGCGGAAACGCCTTGGCGGTCGTTAATCTGGAAGCGAGAATACCGCTGACCAAAACTATCCGTGCGGTTCCTTTCTATGACGGAGGAAATGTTTTTAGACGTATCGGCGACATCGTTAATCCGCCTGATGTTCCGCCAAATGACGTATTTCGGCAGAATCTCCGGGCCTTGTGGTCGCACACCGTTGGACTCGGGCTCCGATTAAAAACGCCTGTCGGCGGCGAATTCGGCGTTGATTATGGATATTTGCTCAATCCGCCGCGGTTCCTGATCCCGCAGGTAAACGCCCCGAATGCGACATATCAGCTTCCGCAGAGCCAGATACATTTCCGCTTCTCGCAGGCGTTCTAGTTGGATAATTAACCAGATTATTTGACGGAAACTGAAATGTGCCGAAATGCTCTGTTTTTGTTCCTCTTATTCGTGCTTGTTCCTCTTTTTCGGTGGTAAAAAAAGGGAAACCACAGTAATCCAGGATTAACCTAGTTAATCGACGAATAAGAAACGATGTGGCTTTCGTCCAGCTCGACTACCAGATCATTCTCGTAATCGTCGGCTGTCTTCGATTCAGGTAACGGCAAGCCGTTCAGCAACTCTTCCGGAACTTCGTAGCTTCCGGACACCTTGGCCTGAAGCTGTTCTTCGATGCGCGAATTTCGTTGTTTATGAAACGCCTTTGTCCGGTACATTGCCTTGTCGGCCGCGACGATCAATTGGTCAAAGCTCTCGCCATGGTTCGGAAAGCTTGATGAACCGACGCTTACGCCGACGCTTGCCGTTGCGTCCTCTCCTACCGGCAGATTGAATTCCGACACGGCCTCTTCGATTCTGCGGCACAATTCGATAACGTCCGCACTGTCCGTTTCAGGGATCAGGGCGACAAATTCGTCACCACCGTATCTGGCGAGAAAATCGTAGTCTCTTAATTCCTTCAGGATGACGCCGCCGATGGCCCTGAGCATTTTGTCACCCGCCTTGTGGCCGAAGGTGTCATTGACCGCCTTGAAGCCGTCAAGATCAAGCATTAGAAGCTGCAGGCTGTGGCCGCTTCGCTTTGCGCGGGCCACTTCTTTTTCGAATTGAAGCTGAAGGCTCCGGGCATTAGCCAACCCGGTCATCGGATCGGTCAGGGCATGCGTTTCCGTTTCGGCGTGGCGAACGGATTTGCTTACCGCGTCCGCCGCAATGCGTGAAATGGTTTCGAGAAGCCGTAAATGCTCCTCTTCGTAAATCGCCAGTTCGTTTGAATACAGCGAAATAGCTCCGATCACCCTTTCATCCGCGATTAACGGAAGGCACGCCATTGCAAGGTACTGCTGTGAAATTTCCGCATGCGAGAAAACGAAATCCAAAGACGGATCGACATTTTCAACCGACTTGGATTTCTTCAGCACATATCCGGTCGCTCCTTCGCCCACCGTCACGCGCTTACCTCTCAAAGCCGCTTCGTTTTTGCCGACAACGTGGACAGCAGTCGCCGATTCGTTGCATTCGTCCATCAGATACACAAGACACGTATCAAACGGCACGAAATCGGCCACTTTATCCGTAAAGAGCGACAGCGTTGCTTTCAGATTCAGCGACGAGCTGAAGTCCCGCGCCATTTCATAAAGCGTGAAAACTTCGCGGTTGGCCCGCTTTATCTGCTCAACATAGTTGGGGGCGGACGTTTTCTCATCGAAAATATGCGTTTTATTTTCGATGCCGGTTTCAAGCTCGTAGGCTAGACCCAGCAGTTCAACCTCCGCTTCGAGTGAACGCAGATTGCGGAGAAACGTGTTGACGATATTCGGGTCAAACTGGGTGCCGGCCCGCGAGCGGAGAAAATTACATGCGTCGTCGCGCGATACCGCCGGTCGATATGGGCGTGCTCCGCGGAGGGTGTCATAGGCGTCGGCGACTGTGAGTATGCGTGCCGTCAGGGGAATGTTTGGTCCCTTAAGTGCTTCGGGGTAGCCGCTTCCATCCCAGCATTCGTGGTGATACTTAACCGTCGGCACAACCGGATATGGAAAACCGACCTTTTCCAGAATCGATGCTCCGACCGAGGAATGTATTTTCGTTTTCTCCATTTCCGCGGCTGTGAGTCTGCCGGGTTTGTTAAGAATATGATCGGGAACCGCTAGTTTTCCGATGTCATGAAGCAGGGCACCGGTACGCAGTGCGTTTATTTCGCCCTCCGCCAGTTTTAGAAGCTTGCCGAGGCCGACGGCGTATATCTGTGTGCGGCGAACATGTCCCATGCCGACCTGATCGCGGGCGTCGATCGCCGTCGCCAGAGCTTCGACGGTCGCAAGATGCATGCGGCTGGCTTCGCAGATCTGTTTTGTCTGATTCTCAAGCCGGCGTGAATGAATCTCATACGCGAGATTCCCGACCATCGCCAGCGGAACGACCACCAGCCCGAATGCGAATCCGAAATGATCAAAGGCGATAACAAGAAGTATGGTGGCTGTAAAGCTGGCGAAATGCCCGGTCGCGAGTCCGAGAAATATCTCGCGGACCTTTTCCGCATGAAGCTGGCTGCTTTCCCGCAGGAACGAAACGAACGACAGCAGCGTGCCAATTCCATAATGAACCGCCGCCATCATCAATGCAGCCAGTATCACTTCATTCGAAATTAAGAAACCCTGGTCAGAGGTCGTGAACTGCAGGCTTTTGAAAAAACTGAATGAGCTGACGAATACAATCCCGCCGATAAGAGCGCTAAATATATCCTTTACCGTCTCTAAATATAGCTTACGCCGATCGCCGCGGTATTTTCCGTAGGTTGCGAGGGTTGCACAGGCCGTTAGCAATATTCCGCCGGCGACGCCGAGCGAGATAATGCCCCAAAATGCGAAAACAATTTTCGGGGCGAACGTCGTTTTCGTTTTCGGGATTCTAACTTCGTACTTGCTGACCAGCACCGCGACGAAGATCGAGGCTGCCAGGACAGCAACTTTTGAGAGTGAAAATGAAAATGCCTCGTACACGGCCGATCCGAGTAAGATCATCCCCGCGGCTAATGACAACCACCTTAGCGACCTGGATGTCGAGCCATTTTGTAAAGGACTTTCGTCTTTCATTCTCTCGTTTCGAAAAGCCAGTGCTTCGGCCGTGCATCACCGGGTCAATCTTTGAAATTAGCACTCATTGCAATCCATATTTTGGACTGGCCCCGATGAGAGCCAGCAACCTAATCTCCACAGGCGACCTTCAAATCGTTACTATACAAACCTCGTGCCAAAATCTTATGATTACTGTTGATATCTATTGCTGCCGTAAAGACGGGATTTTTCGATGGTTTTGCGGTTTAGTCGGCGGGTATAGAAATTCATTATGACCGCATTCATTCATATTGACCGACCGAAAATGCCCGAACTTGCAGCCTCTGTGCGGGTGCTTTGCATATTTGCCGCGATTTTCGTTCAGGC
>JANNGV010000209.1:0-5776 GCA_031404055.1 Chloracidobacterium sp. | reverse complement strand
AATTTAACACCGCCTTCGCCAAAGGCCATGGCGTTTGGCGGTGTGCCGATTACAAATGGAATGCCGAACGACGCTGAGATCGCAACCAGTATGGCTGTCGAAGGGGCCGGAATTATCGCTGTCGCAAGCGGTATAAGTAGGACAACCGTCGCGGTATTACTCATCAACGCCGAGAGCAAAGCCGTTGCAAAACAAATTACAAAAAGGCTCAGCGTAATGTTCATTTCGGAAAACGGGACGTTTGCCGAGATCTCTTTTACGAGGCCCGACTGCTCTAAAAGCCTGCCGAGCGTTATGCCCCCTGCAATAAGAAGAAGAGTTGACCAATCTATCCGCAAAATATCTTTTTTCTTTAGGATTCCAGACAAAAACAGACTTGCCGCCGAAGCGAGTGCGATCACGGCTGCTGGTATTTTATGCAACGGCTCGGTCAACCAAAGTAAAACTGTCGCTGCCAGGATAAGCAAGAAGGCCCGCTCTCCAATGGCTGATGTTTTCTTTTTGTTGTCGGCCGCGAGCCGATGGACGAGATCACCGTCCCGGATCGCCCACTCCTGTGTCTCTGACCTTGCGCGGAATAGAAGTGTCAAATAACCGAGAATTAGCATTCCGATGGTCAGCGGAAAGGCAAAAATCATCCAGTCTACAAATGAAATATGAAGGCTTGGCGCGAGGGACGCGATGGCAATAGCGTTAGGGCCCGTGCCGATCGGCGTCGCAATTCCGCCAAAGTCCGCACCCAGCGCGACGCCAATTAGCAATGTCCGACGCAGCATGTGATCGTCGTGAAATTCGCGCAAGACCGGCCTAAGACACGCCAGGACGAGAGCCGCAGCCGCGATGTTTGAGAGCCACATCGAGAAAAAAGCGGTTATCAAAACAATTAGCAGTAGGAATAAGGAGAAAGACCGTCCGGCGGATCGAAGGGCAAAGGCGGCGAGACGTTTGTCGAGACCGTAAACCTCGGCGGCAACACCAAGCGTGAAACCTCCGAAAAACAGCGCCATCACAGGGTCAACTGCCCAAGTGAGCATAGTTTGGAGCGAAAACCGGGGGTCGATTGGATATATTGCGAGCGGGACGAGAGTCCAAAGCAGCAGCGTTGGAACGAACGGCGGCGCAAGTTCGCTTATCCAAATAAAAAGACAAATTGCGGTAATAGCTATAACGCGGGCATACAGCGGCGATTCAACAAAATAGAGCGGAGCGGCGGTTAAAGCCCCGATAACTAGCAGTGAGCGAACCAAGGGTTTCATCAATGTGGATTATGCACCCGGAGCGAAAAATCGGAAAGAAGCACTTTGAAGATTGTAATTCGTCGTTCGCCGCTCGCCCTTGGTGAGATTGTTAAACGGTTACTTTCGGTTCGACCCCAATTTTTCCGAGCAGAGTCACCTTTTTCTTGGATTGATCGCTCCGCCATTCGTTGTAAGGAATCTCATGCGCGAGATCCGTTGTTTCAACGGGTGTGTCCTCCATTACAAATACAGGCAACCGCAATTTAATTTGGCGGAGAGCCGGATGGGCGACCTCTCCCGGGAGAACGCACATCATACCGGCGAAAATGAGTCCAAACGCGATAAACCCGAAAACAACGGCCACGAACATCGTGAAAACGCCGCCCAACAAGAGAATGCCGGCGGAGACCGCAAAGACTACACAAATAGACCAATAGGATTTAACTAACATATCAATTACCTCCGCCATCAGATTTAGTAACGGGTCGATTAGATGAACCGAACCGCTTCGATAAAATGCAACCGCCGTACCGATCGAGGATTCAGCATTTACCGACGAATTCCTTTACGTAACTGCGGAGAAGTCCACAGCAATTGTGAAGTTCGTGAGATTCTTCGCGTCTCCGTGTTGAAGAAATCGCAACGTGCAAGCTTTTCGATGGTGAATCCTGTTACTTGGGAGTGGAACGGTCTTTGCTCTTTAATAAGTCGAACATCGCGCGAAGATTTTGAACAAATCGCCAATGTGACAAAACGTTAGATTTCTTTTTTGATTGAATATGCAGGTCCCGGGCCTGTCGGAGGTTCCTGAGAAATGAGAATATTGATAGCCACAGACGGATCGGATAACAGCAAAGCCGCGGTCGAGGAACGCTGTCGCTTTGTAATACGGCCCGAGAATGCAAATGTCTTAATAGTTTCAACCTATGAAGACGCACATCCGATCAACGCGGAACCCTTTGCAATATCGGCAGAGTATTACCAGAAGCTGGTGGACGCCGTCCGGGCACAGTCTCAAAGTTTCGTCGAAGAAGCCAGAAAGACAATCCGCGGCAAATTCCCTGCGGCTGAATTTGAGATTTCTACAGAACTTCTGGCTGGCTCACCCGCCCAGCAAATAGTTGAGAGGGCGAAGGATTGGAAGGCTGACCTGATCGTCGTTGGTTCCCACGGACGAGGATTCTGGGGTCGGATGTTGGGTTCCGTATCTGACGGAGTGGTACATCATGCGCCCTGTTCAGTTTTGGTTGTCCGCAAGCCGGACGCTCACGCATAAAGTGCATGTAGCGCGCGCCCAGCCTTAGGGCTCGACAGCAAAGCGTTCGGCAAACTTCAGTAGCGTGTTAAACAGATCAAAATTGGGGAGACATATGAAAAGAGAACATTATCAGAACTTAGCGATCTTAATATTCGCAACGGCAGTGGTTTTTTCGAGCACTAACATCGGAAATGCACAGACGGCGAATGTATATGGCGGCGGATATAGTACGGGCTACGGCACTGTTTACGGGTCGTACGGCCTAGCGATGGCGACGCAGAACATGTACAACACGGCTCAGATGCAGATGCAGAAGACAATGGCCCGTAACCTCATGATAAAAAAATGGGGTCTTGCCGCAGTTGAGAAAGGCGAACGCGAGGCTGGGTCCGGCTCGACATCTCGTACCAAAAGCGCTGCACCATCCAATTCGCAAATAGTAGTGTCCCCTCGCCCGGTGATACGAAACCACGGAGTATTTCGCGGCGACCCGGTCGTTGATACGGGCAAGGCATTGGCTGATGCCCTCGCTGATACGCCAGCGGAAAAAGCGCTGATAAAACAAATCTACACAGCTACCAGGGCTGCATACGCAAAGGAAGCTGCTCTAAACGGCTGGAAAAACAATATTGCGGGCGCTCTGACATTTTTTACGGTTGCGGCGATGACTGTATATCACGATGCCGACGAGCCCAGTGCTGAGGCAGCGAGCACATATTTCAAAATCGTAAATAGCGCTCTGGACGAGACCCCCGAATTCGCTACCGTCTCGAACAAGGATAAACAGGGCTTTAACAACATGCTGATCGGTTTCTCCGGACTCCTGATCGCGGGCTATTCGGAAGGTAAACAAAACAATGACGCCGAAACTCTTGCTACCTACAAAAAAATTGCGGGAATGCTGATTCGGATGGTGCTAAAAACCGATCCAGAGAATATTCGCATTGAGAACAATCAGATCGTGATGAAGTAGCCAAGTGTTGGATAACCTCCTACCGCCGGTGAAATGAATGGGAAACGGTTCTAAAGGGACTAGAGATGCGTTGCTGGAGCACGAGCACACTCCCGAAGCGATAGGTGAGCGTCTCGCGGCCGGAATCCGGCAAAATTATCTCCGCGATTTCGTTTATGGCGGTATCGACGGTTCCGTAACAACCTTTGCGATTGTTGCGGGAACGATCGGAGCGAGCCTTTCGATTGAGGTCGTTTTGATCTTGGGAATCGCAAATCTCGTGGCCGACGGTTTTTCGATGGCCGCGTCTAACTTTCTCGGTACCCGTGCCGAACGCGACGATCAACAGCGGTTACACGATATCGAAGCGCGGCATATCAGCGTCAACCCCGTAGGCGAACGTGAAGAAGTGCGTCAGATCTTTGCCGCTAAGGGTTTTTCGGGCGATGAACTTGAACAAGCCGTCCAGCTCATCGCCTCGGATCGTGAATTGTGGATTCAAACAATGCTTACCGAGGAATACGGCTTGCCCAGAGAAATGCGGTCCGAATGGCGGGCCGCTTCGAGTACGTTCGCCGCATTCGTTGCTTGCGGGCTGGTTCCCCTCGTCCCATTTATTTTTGACATTAGTTCAGCATTCCCGGTTTCAGCAGGTCTGACAGGATGCGTATTTTTCGCAATCGGCTCGATTAAGGCTCGCTGGTCAAGCGATCCGTGGTGGAGATCCGGTCTGTTGACACTTGCCGTCGGCGGAGCGGCGGCCGCACTCGCGTATCTGGCCGGTGTCCTATTAAAGATGATCGGCGTTTAATTCAGCACTTTTTCGAGGGCTGTGATGAGCGTATCCGCAGTAAAGGGCTTCGATAGAAAGGCACCGACATTTAAGTTTCGCAGTTCGGCCGTTTGTCCAGAGCTCATAAGACCGCTCATTGCAATCACCTTAATGCCAGGGTCCATCTTCTTCAATGCACGTATCAGAGCCTCGCCGTCCATGTACGGCATCGCCAAATCCGTGAGGACGGCGGCAATTTCGCCTCCACGTTGAGCGTAAATAGCTAGAGCTTCAGTGCCGTCGGATGCAGCCATTGTCCGGTACCCAAAAGCTTCAAGCGTCGCCTCGGTGACACTGCGAATATTCTCCTCGTCATCTACAATAAGAATGAGTTGGTTCCGACTGACCAACGGTGTATGCTCGGAATCAACCACTTCGGCCGTCTCATGCGCATGAGCCGATGGAAGATAAACGGAAAACTGAGTTCCCCGGTTTGTCTCGCTGTAAACGTCCAGAAATCCTCCGTGACTCTTGACGATCGTCAACGTTGTCGAGAGTCCGAGTCCCGTCCCTTTTCCAATCTCCTTCGTTGTGAAAAACGGGTCGAATATTCGCGTGGCAACCTCCCGGGTCATCCCTGTTCCGGTGTCGCTGATCGAGAGCAGAACGAAGTCGCCGGGTGTCGCGTCAATGTTCATGCGGGCATAGTTTTCATCTATTGCCACATTTTTCGCTGCAATCTTTAGCGTTCCACCCGTAGGCATCGCATCTCGCGCATTTATGCAGATATTCATAAGCACCTGATGCATTTGAGTCGGATCCGCGGCTATTGTCCAAAGCTCAGGTTCGAGCTCAAATTTTACGTCGATGGTCCTTGGCAGCGTTTCCTTTAAGGTAACGACAAAGTCCTTGATGATATGTTTGAGCTGAACAGTAACGCGGTCGCCGGTCATACCCCTGGCAAAAGTAAGGACCTGTTTTACAAGATCGGCTCCGCGCTCCGCGTTTTCCTTCAGAATGTCGAGCCAGCGAGCCGTTTCGGCATCCGGATCACGAAGCCGCAGCATATCGACCCCCAACATTATAGGAGAGAGAATATTATTAAGATCATGAGCGATGCCTCCGGCAAGTGTACCGATTGATTCCATTCGTTGAGCGCGGAATAAATGTTCTTCGGTCCGTTTCTGCTCCGTAACATCCGTGTTGGTGACGAAATAGTAGTCAGGCCCACCTTTGTCGTTTCGTACCATCGTCCAGCGGCTCATAACGATGATCTTCTCTCCAGTGCGGGTTATATGTTGCGATTCCGCTTTCCACTCGTCAGATTTTTCAAGAGCCTCTTTTGCTTGCAGAACATGTCCCTGGTCGCCGGCACAAAGAATCTCGCTTACGCTGCGGCCAAAAGCGTCTTCCGTTGGCCACCCATATATGCGTTCCGCACTCTTGTTCCAATAGATGATCTGATAGTTTAGATCGCAGACGAGGATCGCGTCCTGTGCCTTATCAAGGAGCGATGCTTGTTGACGGATACGGTCTTCGCCTAGCTTTCGCTCGGT
>JANNGV010000208.1:0-3139 GCA_031404055.1 Chloracidobacterium sp. | reverse complement strand
GCTGTCACCCCTCCTAAGACAGGAGGGAGCTAAATCTTCCGATTCCGACATTCCTTCTCCGATCCTTCCTTTTTTCTTGCAACCTTGTTACATCTATGATACGTTTGTTCCGTTTGGAGGAATGAGCGTTTTATGGAAATTGAATGGACGATATTGCCGAGGGGAGATGTGGCTCCGCATTGGTCGGGGCTGTATGTGACGATGAACCGGCTGGGTTCGATAGTGATGAGCCGGGTGACGCATGAGCGGTTGGGATCACCCGCGGCGTTTGTCATCATGCTCGACCGTTTTCATAGCAGGCTCGGGCTGAAGCCGGCGGAGGCGGGGACGCGGAATGCTTATCCGGTGAGAAATTACGGTCGTCGCGGAGCACGGATCGTACGTGCGTTTCGCATCGTGACGGAATTTGGGATAAGGCCGACGGACACGATCGAGTTTCAGGAGCCGAAGATCGACCTGGACGGGCATCTAATATTGGACCTGCGGACGATAAAGATCTCGCCAAAGGCTCATTCGCAATGCCGACGGGTCTAGGGTCGAGACTGGCGACACCACTCCGTCATCCGACCACCCCGCCGACGAAGCGTCGGCACCCCTCCTCAAACCAGGAGGGGAGCCAATCCCTCCGCTCATTAAACAAGGAGGGGAGCATGGCCCACCTTGCAAAATAAGCGATTTTGGCCGATAGTTGGGTTATGAGAAATCTGCTTCCATTACTGATCGTTTTGTTTGCCGCGCCAGTCTTTGGACAGGAAATTAAACCGTCGGATGGTAGGGCCGCGAATTTTACTACCGAAAACTGGTCGAAACTCGGACCGGCGACCGAGGGGCCCAGAGGCTTTACGCTGCACGGACGCGATATCCGTATGAATTCAATGGGCCAATATGAGCTGTGGGTAAAGGTTATCCCCGCGAATACCGCGGCTTTCAACAGACGCTATGATTTGCCGAAAACCACAGCGTTTGTTCTGCAATATACGACCGTTGATTGCACCAAAAAGCTGCTTTCATTCGAGAAAACTTCGCTCTACAACGCCTCAAATGCAGTGGTCGAAGGCCGCGCGACCGGGCTTGTTTCAATATCGCAAAAAAATTCGGTCAAGCCAGGCTCAATCGGCGAATCCGTTTACAAAAACGTCTGTGTCGACCCGACGACCTTGCTAAAGTCTGAGCAATCAAAACTTTAGCCCAGAAAGATCCGAACGAGTGGGTCAGGTTTTTACCTTAGAAAGTAAATAGATCCCAAACATCGAAAACAGCATTAATGGGCTCCACACCGCAATCGAAGGCGGCAGCGAACCGCTCAAGCCTAACTGTTCGAACGTACTCGTCGCGCCCATAAATAATAGCCAAAGACCGACAGCGTAACCGATCGTAGCTACCTTTCCCTTCCTGCTTAAACTGAGGGCGAACGGGGCCGTGAACAGTGCGATTATGAACGGCAGAAACGGCGTCGTGTACTTTTTTTGCAAAGCAACGGCAAAACTGCGCCTTTCAATGTCGGATTCACTGTTGGCGATTTGAGCCTTGGTCTCTTCCGTGTTCAGGTGGCTCGGCTTTTTTCGAGCTTCGGCAAATGGATTTGATCTTTCGGCCAATTCCCCGCCCTGCTGAACCGTCTTGACGATCTTACCCTCGGCGAGATCGATCTTCTCGGCCTCTCCCTTAAAAACTATCCGGTCGCGTTCCCAACCCGCACTAGAAATGCGGTACACGGATTGCAATCTTGCCTTGTCGTCCGCGAATTCGTAAATAGTGAGATTTTTTACGGAGCACTGATCCTCACAAATAGCAATTCCAATTGCGTTATCAGACGCATTGGAGTCAAGCTCAAAGGAAAAAATACGTTTGTCGTTTGCGACCCAAAGCTTTCCGGAGCGGTTTTGCATCATCCCCCGGCTGCGGATCTTTGCACGCAGTTCGTCCTGTACCTGATTTGACTTCGGAAAAATGCGTTCCTGAAGCTGCCAGTTAAAGACGCCAAGCAGGATCATAAACAACATGCAGGGCAGCAGCAGCCGGTAGACACTTTGACCGGCCGATGTCCAAGTTACAATTTCGTTTTGTCTCGATTTGATGACATAGGTCGCCAATGTAGCGATCATTGCCGATGACGGAGCAAGCTGCAGATAGATAAACGGCATTAAATAGAACAGATACTGAATCAAAAGGCTGATGCCGTTGTCGATAGTTCCGGCAAATTTCCATAGCTCGAATGCCGTAAAGATCAGAAAAATAGCAGTTAAAAAACCGAGCGACAGGAAATAGAATTTCAGCAGATTGAGGATAACGTCAAAATCACGCAGGCCGGTCGTCAGATCGATAAATAAATTCCCGAATCGAAGACGTTTAGGATTTATTATTTTAAAGGACGAGAAAAGTTCGCGCAATTTTTCGGCAAAGCTTCCTAGAAAATGGAGCTTGCCCGCGGTGTTGAACCACAGGATCGCAAGAAAGCTGAAAAGAATTGGAATCAGGCTGCCGGTCAGCACGCTAATCTTTTCGGTTCTGGCAAGCTGCTCGCCTAAAAACGCGAGCAGATAATACGAGATCAGGCTGACGAGAGCGGCAAAGATGGCGAAACCCCTTCCCTTTCGGCTAAACCGCAATATTAGAGCCGTACCGAACAGGCAAAAAACAAGCGGTGTTATCGACAAAATTATCCGCCGCTGCCAAAGGATCTGGGCCTCGATACGCTCCTTCCCGTCCTTACTCTCCGCATAGGCCGAAAGCTGAGACAGCCCCAATTCCTCAGGCGTTAGCTCCGTGCTGCTTAGCTTTTCGATCAGCTCGCCTCGTTTAGTTTTAACGGCATAGCGGACCTCGCCGATGCGTTCAGAAAAGAACTTTTCCGTGCCGTCAGCCTTCGTAAACGTCGATCCGACGGCATTTTCAAGGACAAGCTCAGACTGCTCGTTCGAATAGTCGATCCGTCCGCTTGTTGACGTTATCAGACGCACTGTTTTCGTCTTATCATCCTCATTGTAGATAAAGATATTCTTCCAGGTGCCGTTTGAGATATCGCCGTCTTTTACGTAGATCGTGTATCCGGCAACCTCCGTATTAAATACGCCGGGTTCGATTGGCGATTCAAGCTTGTAAAGAGCGGTCTGTAATGCTACCTGCCGGACAATACCAG
>JANNGV010000207.1:0-7201 GCA_031404055.1 Chloracidobacterium sp. | reverse complement strand
TATGCCAAAATATTCGATAGCCGAAGATGCCCGCCCGCAGATTTACTTACTAGTTGTCGCAACCGTTGTCAGTATAGGGCTTTGGTTTCTGTCGGCGTACCTTCCGCTGGTCGGTTATCTGACTTATCCGCTGAGGTTGTTCGCAACCTTCGTTCATGAAGGCTCGCATGCTTTGACGACAATTCTCACGGGTAACACCGTACAAAGCCTTTCGGTAGCGGCTGACGGCAGCGGCGTAGTTTGGTCCGAAAGCTCCGGCTGGCTCTCGCAATTGCTAATCTCGAGCGCTGGATACGTTGGCACGACCGCTTTTGGCGCCGCGCTTTTAATTTGGATCAGACGCGGATATTCTTCGCGGGTAGCATTGATGGCGTCCGCTGGCTTCGTCGGTGTAATGACTGTAATCTTTGGGATTCTCGCACCATTTTGGAACTTCCTGGCAAACGTCACCTTCGGCAGCGTCGTTTTTACAGTTTTCTCCGGCACGCTGCTCACGCTATGCCTGCTCGCGGTGGCACGCTACACAAGCCTCAAATGGGCAAATTTCGCGGTTGCATTCATCGCTGTTCAATGTCTTTTGAACGCAGTTTTCGACCTGCTAAACCTCTTTTTTCTCTCGGCAATGACGAACACTCAGTCTGACGCCGCAAACATGTCCGCGGCAACCGGTATTCCATCGGTCGTCTGGGTATTTATCTGGATGGGAATCTCATTATTGATGATCTCGATCGGCCTTCGCGTTTATGCCGTAAGCAAAAAAACCGCCGCGAGTGATTCTGTTTTCGAGGACTAAAACTTCTTCTCGTTGTCTCGTTCTTTCTTGTTCCTCTTGTTCTGCGGTAAAGATTTAAGCCGACCACGGAAAAAGAAGAACAAGAACGAAGAAGAGAAAACCCAGTGTATTTGGCGGCCGCCTACCGCTTCAATACAATAAGTGGGACCCAAAAAGCAGATGCGACCTCTCGTGCCTTTCATTCTGATTATTGTTATGACGGGCGTTGTCACGGCACAGTTGAAAAAGCCTCAGCCGCCGCCTGTGAAGGTTCCTTTTGCCGAATCGCTGCAAGCATTTGTCGTAACGACGGACAATGATTCGGCTGTCAGCGGCACCGGACGTCTGTTCGAACGCAAAAGCCCGAAAAGTAAGTGGACATCCCGTGATGATAAATTTCCCGTCGTGATCGGACGCACCGGTTTGGCATGGAGCACGGATTCTGCGCCCGAAACTGTAACCGTGTTCAAAAAGGAAGGCGACGGCAAATCGCCCGCCGGGCTTTTTCCGCTGACGACTTCATTCGGACGTGCCGATAAAGACGTTGATATTTCACTTCCTTACACAAAGCTGGGCGCGTATACCGAGTGCGTGGACGACGTAGAGTCCTTTCATTACAACAAGATAGTCAACCGCCTTCAGGTGGGTATTTTCGACTGGAAAAGCTCGGAAAAAATGCTTGAGGTTGGCCCGGCATATGATCTGGGCATTAACGTGGCTCACAATAGTTATCCGGTTGTAAAGGGTAATGGCTCGTGCATTTTTCTTCACGTCTGGAGCGATTCCACCACCGGCACTTCAGGCTGTACCGCGATGAAACGCGAGGATCTGCAGAAAATTCTTGCATGGGCAAAGCCCAGTAAACATCCGTATCTAATCCAAATGACTGAAAGCGATTTTAAGAACCTGAGAAAGAAGTGGAAGCTACCGAAAATCAACTAACGCTCGGCGAATTCCATGTCGGTTTTCGGCTGCTCGTCCGCTCGAAAAAAGACTGGCGCTTTGCCGTAGTTTCGCGAAAGACCCAGGAGTTCATATCGTTATCGATAGCATCGCCAAGCGGATATAACTATCGCATTAGGCGAACCGCCGATCTCGAAGTGCTTTTTGATGGCCGAATTCCCTTTCTGCTGGCCGATCAGGGCGACACATGGCGGGATAATTTTTCAGGCTACGACACTCGCTGGTAAAATCCGGTTCAATTTCGTCGCCTGTGGTGAGATCAACAATAAATTTATCTAAATTGGTTTGTGTGGCACGGTCGTTTAAGATTCGCCAAATTGAACATTTATTGAGCGTCTTTCTCTTTCGTATACGGGGAAGCCATATTAACGCCTATAAAAGCATACGTGATAATGAGGATGATGTAGTGTCCGGTCGATAGCGAATCCCAGACGGTCCAGCAAAACAGAACACCTATAAGAAGTAACGTCCACATTACAGTCATTCTAACATTAGGCTGGATGCTTGAGCAGATTTTATTTGCAAATATCAACCCCAAACCGACCCACCAACCGCTGGTAGGCTAGTTTACCTTTGTCCTTCCAGCCGCGATTACCCTACCGCTTTCGTTCTCCTGAACGAACACGACATACCGCAGATTTTCCGTTTTCCATTGTGGACTGGGCTTGATATTGACCGACATCTTTATACCGCTCTGGTCTGATGTCAAAGTTGCAATCTCCGCAAGAGCCCGCACTACGGACGAATGTTTTAAAGTCTTTCCGCCGTTATTTCCGGCCTTTACATTTGAAACGATGTTGTTTTCGGTCGCAGCAAGGTAAACCGTGGCGGCTTCGTGCTTGGAAATGTTCTGGACGTTTATCTCGACTCGTTTCTCGTTCAGTTCGACATCTACATTTGGCTTGACCGGAACGGCAGCTTTCGCGATTACGCTAGCGGCCTGCGATCCATCGCTTCCAACGAACTGCTTTTGTCCGTCCACGATCATTTGCGGTGTGTAGATCGAATCGAGCTTCAGGCGTTTCACATATTTATTTTGACGGTCGGTGAAGGCCGGCGATGAAAATTCGTCCTTCCATCCGCGATCGTTAAAGTAATCCACATGAAACCCGAGCGTTATAATCTCTGCCCCCTGAACCGGCTGCGTCGTATCAAGAAAAGCTAGCTGAGCATCGGCCGGCGGACAGTTACCGCAGCCTTCGGACGTGAATAGCTCAACAAGAATCGGCTCGCGGACTCCGGGCGGCTTGGCTTGCGGTGCTGGCGAAGCGGTTGCTTTATTAGCGTCGTTTTCGCCTGAACATCCGGCAAAAGCCAGACAAAAAAAGACGAAGGTTAAAATAAAGATCGTTCTCATACGCGGATTAGAATAGCAGATGCCGCACTTCTAACTACCGTTTAGAAGCAGTCTTTGATCCGCTACTCGTCAAAACGTACAGCTACGGGCGGTGAGAGACCGCCTCTAAACGACCGACGATTTAATTCCCTGACTTTGCCTTACCTATCGCAATTACCCGTCCGCTGACGTCTTCTTGGGCGAATACGATGTATTTGATGTTCTCCTCTTTCCATCCTGATCCGGTCGGGAGTGTTGCCGATGCCTTGAACGACGCTTCGGAGGATGCAAGTTTACCGACAACATCAAGCTTTCGCACGACCGAGATATGCGGAAGCTTCTTGCCGCCGTTCTCGCCATTTTTAACATCGGTGACAATACCATCCTCGGCCGCAGCGAGATAAATTGTCGCCGATTCGTGCTTTGACAGTCCGCCAATCTCGATGTCGGCGCTACTTTCCGTAAGCTTAATATCGATAACCGCCTTGGGCTGCACAGCCGCCTTTGCAATTGCATCCGTTGCCTGACCGCCATTACTGCCGACGAATTCGGTTTGCCCGTCAACAACCATCTGCGGCGTGTAGCTTGAATCCAAATTCATTCGCTGTACATATTGGTTCTGGCGTTCGCTGAATTCAGCCGACGAATATGCATCTTTCCAGCCCAAACGGTCCCAATAGTCGACGTGAAACGCGAGCGTGATTACTTCCGCTCCCGCGACAGGCTGCTGCGTTTCGAGAAAGTTCAACTGACGGTCGGCCGGCGGGCAACTGGAGCAGCCCTCGGATGTAAAAAGCTCTACCAGCACAGGCCGGCGTGTCTTCGGCTCGCCCGATATTAGTGGCATTTCTTCAGGAACATAGCTTTCCGCCGTTTGGATCGAGCACGCCGAGAATACTGACAAAGCAGTCGAAAGTGCAATAAATAAGATTGTTCTCATATCGGTTATTATGCCAAAAGCCAGCTCTGTTTATTCCGGTTTTGCGCAAACTTCGCGATTTGATAAACTTGAGTTTTGCTTTTATCAACGGATTTTCCACCTATGGCGGCTGTAAAGACAAAGAAGGACGAAGCGATTGAGGTACGCGGCGCCCGTGTTCACAACCTCAAGAACATTTCGGTTTCGCTTCCGCACAATAAGCTGACCGTGATAACCGGCGTTTCCGGATCCGGCAAATCGAGCCTTGCCTTTGACACGATTTATGCCGAAGGCCAACGCCGCTACGTCGAATCGCTCTCGGCCTATGCCCGCCAGTTTCTCGAGCGAATGGACAAGCCGGACGTAGATGAGATAACGGGCATCGCTCCGGCAATCGCTATCAGGCAAAAAAATGCGACAAAGAATCCGCGTTCGACCGTAGCAACTCAGACGGAAATATATGATTATCTCCGCCTTTTATATGCACGCGCGGGCCAGACTATTTGCCACGTTTGCGGTCGCGAAGTGCAAAAAGATTCGCCGGAGTCCGCGGCTGACGACGTTCTTGCTAAATTGCCCGAAGGCACCAGATTCTACGTTTTGTTTCCGGTGCTTGATCACGTCAGCCCGAAAGCCGCAAAGACTAAATCAAAGGCAAAAACCAAGGCAGCGACGCCGCAGCTAAGCACAAGCGCATTTCTAATGTCGTTATTGCAGCAGGGTTTCTCCCGTCTTTTCCGCGGCGGCCTGATGATCGAACTGCAGAAACCCGAAGATTTCCTGTTTGACGATTTCGACGATACTTATGTACTGATTGACCGTCTCGCCGCGTCTGCAGAAACCCGGCAGCGATTGGTTGATTCGCTCGAGATCTCATTTCGCGAAGGCCATTCCGCCGTTATTGAAACAACCGACGGCGAGCGTCTAAAATACTCGGATTCGTTTATCTGCAAATATGACGGCACGTATTATGACGAACCAGAGCCGCATCTTTTCAGCTTCAATTCTCCGTACGGGGCCTGCCCCACCTGTCAGGGTTTCGGCAACACGATCGGCGTTGATTATGGCCTGGTCATTCCAAATCCGCTGCTCTCGCTAAAGCAGGGTGTTATCGATCCATTCTCGCGGCCGCAGCACGCGTGGGCCCAGAAAGAGCTTTTGAAATACGCCGCCAGCGCATCGATCGAGATCGATATGCCGTATGCCGATCTTCCCGACTTTCAACAAAACTGCATCATTCACGGTGACGAAGGCTGGCGCGGCATTCAGGGCTTTTTTAAGTGGCTCGAAACAAAGAAATATAAACTCCACGTTCGCGTATTCCTCGCTAAATATCGCGGCTACACGGTCTGCCCCGACTGTAATGGCGGCCGTCTGCGTCAAGCGGCGCGCGATGTAAAAGTCGGCGGTCTTTCGCTGCCTGAGATCGTCGCCATGTCGATCGGCGACGCGCAAAACTTCTTTAAGGAACTGAAATTGAGCGAGGAGCGTAAACAGATCGCCGACAAAGTCTTGCTAGAGATCGGACGCCGCCTGAAATTTCTCGTCGAGGTTGGCCTGGAATATTTGACCCTTGCCCGCGTAGCGTCAACACTTTCGGGCGGCGAGGCGCAGCGCATACAGCTTGCGACAAATCTCGGCTCGCTTCTCGTCGGAACACTCTACGTACTTGATGAGCCAAGCATCGGCCTTCATCCGCGTGACAACGCCCGGCTGATAAAAATTCTAGAAAATCTCCGCGACATCGGAAACACGCTGCTGGTCGTTGAACACGACGAAGAAACGATGCGCGCCGCCGACCACATTATCGACATCGGCCTATTTGCCGGTGAGCTAGGCGGGAATCTTGTATTCGAAGGCAATTTCGATGAATTGCTAAAGGACGAAAGTTCCCTGACTGCGCGCTATCTTCGCGGCGATGCCGAAATAAAAATCCCGGCTAAACGGAGAGCCGTAAAGAATAAGATCGAGATCATAGGCGCCCGCGAACATAATCTCAGAAACGTCACCGTCAATATCCCGCTCGAAATGCTGGTGTGCATAACGGGCGTCTCCGGCTCCGGCAAATCGACGCTTGTTCACGATGTTCTCTATGCCGGATTGAAGAAGCAGCGGGGCGAGTGGCAGTCGCATGTTGGGTTGTTTAAAGAGATCACTGGAGCGGAACTGATCGATGATGTCGTGCTCGTCGACCAATCGCCGATCGGCCGCACGCCGCGTTCCAATCCGGTAACTTATATCAAATCCTACGATGCGATCCGCGACCTGTTTGCGGCAACGGCCGTTGCTAAATCGAAAGGCTACAACGCCTCGCATTTCTCGTTCAACGTCCCGGGCGGACGGTGCGAAACGTGTCAGGGCAGCGGTACAGTGACGGTCGAGATGCAATTCCTAGCGGATGTTGAACTGACCTGCGAAGACTGCCGCGGCACGCGCTTTCGTGAAGAAATTCTGAACGTCAAATATAAGGGCAAGAGCATTCACGACGTGCTGGACTTAACCGTTCGCGAAGCAATTCTTTTCTTTAGGGAAACCAAAAAACTTGTCACGCGGCTGAAAACGTTGGACGAAGTGGGCCTCGGATATCTCCGTCTAGGCCAGTCTGCTACCACGCTCTCCGGAGGCGAGGCCCAACGCGTAAAACTGGCCGCTCACCTCTCGCAAAAAACGAAGTCGAACACGCTGTTCATCTTTGACGAGCCAACAACCGGCCTGCATTTCGAAGATATCAACAAACTCCTCGCCGCATTCCGTGCCCTGATCGACAGCGGTTCAAGCCTCGTCGTCATCGAGCACAACGTCGATGTAATAAAAACTGCTGATTGGGTGATAGATCTCGGCCCCGAAGGCGGCGTCGGCGGTGGCGAGGTTGTTGCAATTGGAACGCCGGAGAAGATTGCGAAGAATAAAAAATCACATACCGGGCAGTATCTGATAGAAATTTTGTCCTAGATATACCTGATTTGGTTTATCAATTCTTCGCTTGTCGTTTGGTTTAGAATAGCCAGTAGTCTTGAAACAATATCGTTCGGATAACGCCGCACTGCCATGATGATAGCGAAGTGATCGCGTCCGGTATCAAAATAGTCCGTTGCGAGTTTTTCATACCGACTTCGCGTCGATGTGCCCGCCGAAGGTTTCGCCGCGCCAGGCGAAGACCTCGCCGTCGCGGTCGAGAAGCGTGACAGACCCGCGCGCGCGCCCGTCCAGC
>JANNGV010000206.1:0-3523 GCA_031404055.1 Chloracidobacterium sp. | reverse complement strand
GTCGTACGGCGCACGCGGCGCCAGATGGAACGGGCCGAGACCTTTCTCCGGATGCAGCGCGAGGAGGCGAAGCTGGTCAAGACGATCCGTCATCCGCAGCAGCTCGAACTGCTGACCCCTACCTTGTCAAGGTAATGCTCTACCAACTGAGCTAAGAGACTGTACCCTCGCAATTTCAAGAGAAAAGCGAACATAAAGAATGACAAATGAACGCAATTGTGTCAAGGCGTACGGTTAAGCGCGTAGAACTCTTCGCCGCGACAAAACCGCCGAGCAAACCCGAGGGAAATGCCTCCTTGCCCGCAGACATGCAAAAAGCTCAAGCGACGTGCGAACAAAACCGGTGCATTCCGATTGCCACGAGTTTCGTCGTCCGGTTATCGGCATCGTATTTCGGATTGACCTCGCTAAACTCGATGATCTTTGTGTTCGCGAGCGACGCGGCGTACTTGACGAGCGTGATGAATTCACCGGCCCGCAGCCCGAGCGGTGACGGGGCGGATGTTCCGGGAGCGTCGGCGGAGCGGACCGCGTCCATGTCGAAGCCGAAAAACGTGTTCAGAGAAGTACTGTGATTTATGAACTTCAGCCGAATCTTTTCCTTCAGTTCGATATCGGCTTCGTCACGCGAGCGAAGTATTTCGAGGCTGATGCGGTTTACGCCAAGTTCGCGAATATACGCGTAATAGACAGGCGAACAGAAATGGGTCTGATATGCGACCTCGTAAAAGTACGTGGGCCGCAATAGCCCTTCCTCCAAAAGCTGTCGATATGGTGTGCCGCTGTTTCTCTGGTCTGCGATGCGCACATCCAGATGCGAATCAATGTTGATGCCGATCCATTTTTCGACGCCGAAGACTTCAGCCATCGCCTTGCCGTCGGGATAAGAAATATCATTGCCACCGCCCAGCACGATCACTCGCTTGCCGTCTTCGAGCACCTTTCTAACGACCGCCGAATGAGTGTCATGCGTTTCTTCCAGGCTCGCCCCGATCTTCACACTGCCGAGATCGAATAGCCGCTTCTTGATATTAAAAGGCGTGAGCTTGTAAAACTGCTCACGAATCGCTTCCGGTGCCAAAGCCGCACCTTCGCGGCCATTATTCCGCCGCACACCCTCATCCTGCGGGCAGCCGAGAATTACAATGTCCGCGGTTTCGTAGTCCTTTTCCTCACGCCCGACGATCTCGCCCAAACGCGGATCGTTTCTATCATTCCGAGTGAAAAAAAGATCCGGATTGGGCCGGGAAGTGTTTTCGAAAATTAAGCTCATATTGTTGGCGGCGGGCAAAAGGCGAGTGACGTACGGAATATTCGCGGCGCCTGGAGACAAGTATTTTCCAATAAATGTTTGAAGTCAATCGGGCCGATAAAAACCGAAATTCCATACTAAAAGGTCACGTCGTGACAAAACCGTTCAATACCGCCAAATGTCTCAAAAACATACAGATCTAGAATGTGTACGTGCTGATATGGAATAGATTATGACGGATAAGCGATTATTGGAATCTCCCTAATCGATCCATGATTAATATTTGAACACCAGTAAAAACAGGCCTTATATAAGCTATTCAAGGAGTCGGGAACTAAGTTTAGGTTTTTTGGCACCCAAATTGCACTATCTATTTCTGCCTTCTCCCACAAAATCGTTTACAGGAGCAATTGAAATGAGAAAATATATCTTTGCATTCATAATGATGTCACTATTTGCGTTCAGCATGACGCTGATACTGCCCACAACTGCCGAGGCACAAAAGATTTACACAAAACGTGTCGTTGATCGAAATGGCCGCGTACGTTATGTCCGCATAGCTAAACCCAGCTTTTACCGGCGTCACCGTAATAGGGTAAATATGGGAATTGGAACCGCTGGCGGAGCACTTATCGGTGGACTCATAGGCGGCAAAAAAGGCGCCTTGATCGGAGCAGGTTCGGGTCTTGCAGGCTCGGCTTTGTACACATATAAGCTGAACCCAAAGACGAGAAAATACTACAAGGTTCGCCGATATAGACGACAGTAAGAATTAAATTCTATCGAAAGCCGCGAGAGACCCTTTCTTTCGCGGCTTTCTTTACAGCCATCAATCGCGACCGGTTACCCGCAAAGAAGCGACGAAAAGCTTCCTTCGGTTCCTTCTATTCGTCTTGTTCCGTGTTAACGATTTTTGACCACGGATTGGCGCGTACTTTAAGATAGCCTTCCCAAACCGTGAATTCATACAATAAGTGCAACTTTGTTTCACTTCTCAAGTGTGGACCGAATAGCGGATTCTGCACCTCGACGTGATTAGGAAAAATTATTCTGTTTTACAAATTTTCCGGCGCGATAAATTATTGTTCCTTCTTGAAATCTGCATCCATAAGAATCCATAGGTTGGGATCGAGAATGATCTTTTCGGGTTCTTCAGACACCTTAATTGTAAAAACGTTTGATTTGGCATTTACTAGAATACGTTCAATCTGAGGTTTAGTTTGACCGGAGTAATAGATCCCTATTTCGAGCGGCATTTTGAACAGACTTCCGTCATTTTGAACCTGATCGAGATTAATACTGATTTGTTTTTTCCCGCCGTCAAAACGCCAACTTCCTTGATATTTCAGCGTTCCCGGTTTATAGAGCCACTGCTCGAAAAAGCCGGATAAATCTTTGCCGGAAGCTTCTTCCATTACCCGGCGAAAATCGTTGATTGTGGCATTCGAGTCACGATATTTTTGATGATAGATTCTAATTCCTTTCCAGAAATTTTCCGTGCCGACCACGCCGCGCAGCATATGCAAAGTCCAACTTCCTTTTTGATATATCTGGGAAGTCGTAACATCCTTCATATCTTTCAAGTTGTCGTGAACAATTCGATAGTCCGGATTCTTTTTGTAAAAAGCATCTACGGATGTTTTGCTTGATTTAAGACCTTCGACAAATGCGTCGCGTCCATACTGATGCTCGAGAAATAACAATGTAAAGTAAGTTGCAAAGCCTTCGCTTAACCAAATTTCATCCCAATCATATTCGGTGACGGCGTTACCAAACCATTGGTGGGCAATTTCATGAATTACTACATTTCGCCACCTGATACTTCTGTCTCCCGTTACCGAATTTTCGCTGTAAAGTATGGCGGACGCAGCTTCCATTCCACCGCTAACACTGTTTGATTGAATGTTGGCCAGCTTTTCGTAGGAAAACGGACCGATTCGATCGCTATAAAATGCCAACGCCTCTTTCGTGATATATCCAAAATCGTAAAAACCTTTATCGCGGTCTTGATGATAAACCCACGTTTGAATCGATTTGCCCTGAAATTCATCAACATACTGAACGGCAAAACGCGCAACTCCAAGCACATAGAGCCACGAGGCAATCGGCACGGACTGCTTCCAATGAGTTCGGCGTTTATGATCGGGAAGGTCGGTTTCTTCTATTTTTAAGCCATTGGAGACAACTTGATAATGATTCGGCGCCGTAACGATAAATTCACACATCGCCTTATCAGAAGGATGATCGACCGTCGGCAGCCAATGGCGCGCC
>JANNGV010000205.1:0-2872 GCA_031404055.1 Chloracidobacterium sp. | reverse complement strand
CAGCGACGTGCCTTCCGGCCCACTCGCGATGCGACTCGTCACAGAGTGGATTGCTTTTGACGATATAAAAGACTGCTTGGTAAATACTTAAGTAGAGAATTTACAAAGCCGGCGTACGCCCTTTGGCACTAAAATAGCTTCGGGCGGCGGAACTCGTTTTGTGCGAGATGTTTTTCCAGGTTGTCGCAAGCCATCCTTCGGACGCTATGGCGCCGCTTGGCTCATAGAAATTTTCGACGTAATCTACTGCGGCTACGTGAAATCCAACGTCACGGCTGAGTGTTTCACTCACGAACCACTTGTGATCCGCGATTCGCCTCCACAGATTGCGTGCCTCATTTTCCGAAAAGTCATCGCCGGTATATATTCGCAGAAGCGTTCGCTCCATACTTGGACCGGTTTTAGTTATTTTTTCAATTGCATAATCAAGTTTATAAGGAATCATTTTTTACCTCCGTGTTCTCGTCCAGGTACATTAATCGTTTATTAAAGTTCGACATTTCAATTGGACGCAAATTAAGTATAATCAAAAACGAGGCATTATTGCCAACTCTTATTTTTCATCTGTTTGATGAATTTACCTAATGTCTGCAACCGGCCATATATGGAGCTTTGGCAGCTAAGAACATTTTGCGAGATAGCCGATACGCTTAACTTCACAAAGGCTTCCGAGCGTCTCAACCTTACGCAGTCCGCCGTAAGCCATCAGATAAAGGCGCTTGAGGACGAGCTTGGCGTTAAGCTTTTTATTCGCGGCAAACGAGGTGTAAAATTAACCGACGCGGGCCGCGGGGCCGTCGAATCTTCAAGGAAAATCCTGTATGAGGCGGAATTAATGCGGCAGGAGGTTGCCGGCCGCGAAAAAGCCCTTGCGGGCAGCGTCCGCGTAGCCGCCGCGACACAGGCACTGGTCTATCTATTCGCGCCGTTATTTGAAGACTTCATGGATTCGCATGACAGCATCGAACTTGTCTTCCGGACGACGGCGAATACGGAGCAGACGATCGATGACGTGCTGGAAGGTGTTGTCGATGTAGGCTTTGCATCGATGGCCGTCTATTCGCCGGCGCTTGAGGTAATCGAGCTTTTTTCCGATGAACTTGTTCTCGTCGTCGGTAAAAAGCACCGGCTTTTCGCAAAAAAAGAGGTTTCCGTAACCGAATTTGAAAAGGAACGCTGGGTATTGTTCGAACGCGGAGCGTCGATTCGGCGTGCAACAGACGATTTCTTCAAAAAAGTGCAGGTCAAACCGGAAAAAGCACTCGAATCAAACGATACATATTTTGTTAAACTGATGGTCGAACATGGCTTGGGCGTTTCGCTCATGCCTTCCTGGGCTGTGAAGGAAGAGTTAAAAACCGGCAAACTGGCTCAGGTGAGGATCAAGGGACACGAGTTGAAACGCTCGGTCGCGATGGTGTCGCTCAAAGGCTCGAAATCGGCGCCGATTAGGGCGTTTATCGAATGTATGCTGGATGGCAAGGACCGGCTTCAGTCAGCCGCTTCGGCATAGGACTTTATGAACATAGAAGATCTGCGGGACATTTTCGAACCATACGAACGGCTCGTAAGGATCGAAGTCTGCGGCGTGAGCCGTGAGGTCCCGGAAAATAACACCATTCTCCGCGGCCTGCAATTCCTGGACGTTGAAGCGATCTCATACGGCGACTTCTGTTGGAACGGCGAATGCCTCAATTGCCAGGTCTGGATAAAAAACGGCGACAAAGAAAAAGCCGTCATGGCGTGCCGAACCGAAGCCCGCGAAGGGATGGAGATCGTCCGCGTCAGCGATGAGATCGCGGCGGAGCTGACGATCTAGTTCAGAGTTCACGCCTCAACGTGCAATTTCGCAGTCAAAAGCCGCCTAAAGGCGGAACTCCAAACTTAATAAGACGACAAATTGATGTGGCACGTAGCCACTTAGTGTGATATTGTAGTCGTTAGATCGAGGTTGTAAATATGCCAATAATAGAAAACCACAAAAATACGGTAGCCCGGATAAATTTTCGGTTACCGTCAGAGGCGAAAGAGAAGATCGAGCGTGCCGCTGTCGCGTCCGGTTTGAACATAACCGATTTTGCCGTCCTCGCACTTGTTAACACCGCCGACGAAGTTTTAGAACGGCAGCATTCCCGTAAACTGACTGACCGCGACCGAGATGTTTTTCTCGCGATGCTCGATGCGGATGACGAACCGAATGACGTCTTGAAGGGTGCTTTCTCGGCCCATCGAGAACTGATCGGGAAATGACAAAACCGTTTATTATTGAACCGCTGACGGCGAATCATAGGCGCGACGGATTCGACTGCGGTATTGATAGCCTGAAAGATTTTCTAAAACGGTTCGCGAGGCAAAATAATGAAAAAGGCTTGGGCCGAACATACGTTGCGGTTCGGCAAGGTGATTTGCAAATCTGCGGCTACTACATGATCGCAAGCGGCTCGATCAGTTTTAATTCTATTCCGGAAAATTTGCCCCGTTATCCTGTTCCGGTCGTGCATTTAGGCAGATTGGCTGTTGACAAAGCATTTCAGGGCCAAAGGCTTGGCAAGGTTTTGTTGGCAGACGCTTTAATGCGAGCCGTCAAAATTGCCGACCAACTTGGCATTTACGCCGTCGAACTGTATGCTCTCACCGATTTCGCCCGGGAATTTTATCAAAAATTCGGCTTTACCGTGTTATTGGATGACAGCCTCCATCTTTACATTCCCATAAAGAATATTCGCAAGCTGATGTCCTAAACCAAGGTCACCGACGGGATGGTAATCACACGAATATCGGAAGCACTTTCATAAGCACTACCTCGACCCGCGGCTTACGTTCGTAGTCTTCGTAATATCAAGCACCATCACGCCCTCGCTGTCGACCGTGA
>JANNGV010000204.1:0-4190 GCA_031404055.1 Chloracidobacterium sp. | reverse complement strand
ACGTTTGAGGGGCGTGTGGAGTAATCCGTGCGGGTTCGAGTCCCGCCCTCGGCACCATTTTGAGGATGGCCCCTATTGAATAAGAGATTTCTTCGAAAAACCTATTTTATCAGTCCTGATCGAATCCTTTTGTTCCTTCTTGTTCCGCGGTTTCCTTTTTTTTAACCACCGAAAAAGAGGAACGAGCATGAATAAGAGGAGCATTTCGATACATTTTATTTTCCTTAAAAAAGAAAGTTAGTTAGACGGATTTTCAAAGAACTCTAAGAGTCATCTTTTTTCTTCAAGCGGCGACATCCTCCCAAATGTGGTTGCGTCAAAATCAAAAACTTGGTTCAAACTACGAAATTTCGTTGTCGGACTAACCCAAATATCGTGTCAGTGAGCTCGTCGTAAATTCCGTGCCAATGAAAATTGACGCAACCGGGGACACGACGTGCGGAAAGCACTGACATTATCTCTAACGCCTCCGCTGACGCCATTTTCTGGCTCGAAATCAACCGCACGTTAGCATCGTTCCAGTACCTTGATCGGTAAACACTTCGGAAAGAAGCGCGTTTCGAGTCGTCCCTCCGATTACATGAGCAGAACCGATGCCGCGTTCCAGAAGAGCGATCAGACTCTGAAGTTTCGGTACCATTCCGCCGGTTGCCTGCCCACTTTCGATCATTTGGCGGGCCTCGGTTGCCGTCAAACGGCTTATCTTGGTCGTTTCATCTTTTTCATCAAGGTAGATACCATTTACGTCAGAAAGAAGGATTAGCTTTTCGGCCTTCAATTCAGCCGCAATTTCCGATGCTATTGTGTCCGCGTTTATGTTGAACACTTTTCCCTCGTCATCCGCCCCAAGCGAAGATATTACCGGCAGATATTCGTTTTCCAGCAAAAGTTCAATCAAGCGGGTATCGATGTTCTCGATGTCCCCGACATGTCCGAAATCTACGGTCCGAGTCTCGCCCGTATTCTTGTTTAGAACATCTTTCGGGGGCCGGCGTGCCGCCTTTATCACGCCGCCGTCTATACCGGATAGTCCGACCGCGTCAATCCCGTGATTGCGAAGCGCCGATAGTATTTCCGTGTTGATCTTGCCGCGAAATATCATTTTCGCCAGCTCAAGCGTGTCGTCATCCGTAACGCGGCGGCCTTCAATAACGGTTTGTACAACACCGAGCTTTTTAGCCAGTTCCGTAAGCTGTTTACCGCCGCCGTGAATTACGCAAAGACGGATGCCAACCTGATGCATCAGTGCCAGCTCTTCGGCAAGCGAAGCGAGGTTTTCTTTGTCTTCAGTCACCTTGCCCGAGAATTTTACGACAAAGGTCTTACCCTTAAATCGCTGAATATAGGGAAGCGACTCTCGTAAAAGATCCAGATTTTCTTGTTTCATAAATTAAGGTTTCAGCCAACACATTTCTTCGGTTAGTAGGCCGACAATGCTAACGTTTTAGGCTATTTTACGAGCTCCGTCAGGATTGCTTTCTGTACGTGCAGGCGATTTTCGGCCTCGTCGATTACAACGGAATTTGGCGAGTCAATAACGCTGTCGGTGACGATCACGTTTCTTCGGACCGGCAGGCAGTGCATAAATATCGCCTCATTTGTACGCGCCATTTTTGACTGGTCGACTATCCAATCTTTTCTCAGACCGATACGGAATGCGATGTCTTTGTCGATGTTCCCGTAGCAGTCCTTGCTTCCCCAGCTTTTTGCGTAGACAACATCGACGCCGTCAAATGCCTCGTCCGCTTCGTTAACAAACTCGACGCTGCCGCCATTTGCCGTCGCCTGACTTTTTATATGATTCAGCAACTCACTGTCTAGCTCGTAGCCATCCGGATGAGCGATACGCAGATCGTGGCCGAATTGAGCGGTGGCGAGCGCAAAGCTGTTCGGAACCGCCATCGGCAGAGGCTTCGGGTGCCAAGCCCAAGTCAACAGAACCTTTTTCTTTTTCTCGCCGAGCTTTTCGCGGATCGTCATCATATCAGCCAATGCCTGACACGGATGATGCATCGCTGATTCTAAATTGATGATCGGCTTGGTTGAATACTCGGCAAATGCCTTGAGTATCGGGTCGGTTCGCTCCGTTTCCCAGTCCTTTAGCTCCGCAAACGCGCGGACGCCGATGGCCGAAACATACCTCTCCAACACGCGTACAAATTCTTTCAGATGCTCGGTCTTGTTGTCGTCCATCACGACGCCTTCGCGATGCTCTAGCGTCCAGGAAGTGCCGCCGGGTTCGAGAATGACAGCGTTGCCGCCAAGCTCATATATCCCGACCTGCATTGAGGCACGCGTGCGGAGCGACGGATTAAAAAAAACTAGCGCAATCGATTTGCCGGCGAGCGGTTTTTCCTGGGTTTGCCGTTGCTTGAAATGCCGTGCGGACTCGAGTAGTTTCTCAAGCTCTTCGCGCCTAAATTCCGATGTTGATAGAAAGTTCATTTATGGATTTACTCCTCTCTCTTTCCTCTTATTCGTCCTTATTCCTATTTGTTCTGTGGTGAAGGGATTTTTTACACGAAACAAGATGAACAAGAATGACCCAGATAAAAAGAAATCTGCGGCTCGATGGAAATTGTGCGACCGCTTGTTGCACAACTACCAGGTCTTATAAAATTCAGAAAGCATCTACGAGGTTAGAGCGTGTATGAGTAGATCAATCTCATCGTTTTTAACACACAATGGCGGTAAAAGGCGAAGGACATTCGGATCGCTCGACGTACCTGTAATGATTTTGTTTTGAAGCAATTTTACATGGACCAGTCCGCATTGTTCTTCGAATTCGATGCCGAGCAAACAGCCTTTGCCTTTGATCGAGCCAATGGACGAAACGCCAGCTAGCGAATCGCGAAGGTGATTTTCGACGGACTTCGCGTTGGAGATCATTCCGTCGTTCTCGATCGCTTCGAGTGTTGCCACAACAGCCGCCATTGCAAGCATTCCACCGCCGAACGTTGTGCCGAGGTCGTTTAGCTTGATATTTTTGGAGACGCTCTCGTTAACAAGACACGCACCGACAGGAACGCCGCTGCCGAGGCTTTTGGCAAGCGAAATAATATCCGGCTCGACGCCATCGGCAAGATCGCTTCCGCCAAAGAACCAGTTTCCCGTGCGGCCGATTCCCGTCTGAACTTCGTCGAAAATGAGCAATATTCCGCGTTCGTTGCACAACTGTCGAAGTTCGCGGAAAAACACAGGCTCGGCTTCCGTAACGCCGGCCATCGACTGTATCGGTTCAAGCATTATCGCGGCTGTTTCGTTGTCGGCGACTGCGATAACGCTCTCGATATTGCCGAACTCGGCTGATACGTGTCCGGGAACGTTCGGCTTGCCGATCTCGCGATATTTGCCGAGAAATGTCGCACTGATAGAATCTGCCGTGCGGCCATGAAAGCCGCCCGTAAATGTAACGATCTTTTCGCGGCCCGTCGCCATCCGGGCCATTCGCATGGCGTTCTCGTTCGCCTCAGTTCCGGAGTTGCAGAAGAAAGCTTTGATCAGGCTTTCAGGTGCAACAGAAACAAGCTTTTCTGCTGCTTTCGCTCGAATCTCGGAATAAACCAAATTCGAAAAGAACAGGACCTTTTCGGCTTGCTCCTGAATTGCTTTAACAACATGCGGATGCGAATGGCCGGTCGCACAAACGGCATGTCCACCATATAGGTCGAGATACTTTTCGCCCTCGCTTGTCCACACCCACGACCCTTCGCCGCGTTCAACCGACATCGGCATTTTCTTGTACGTCTCGACCTGAAAGTCGTCTTCTATCTTTTGTATTTCGGCAAACGTCATGATAGTCAGTCCTGCTTATTCCTCTTATTCCTTCTTGTTCATATTATTCCGTGGTTCGATCCAAAGCTGACCAACGAATCGAGAAGAACGAAAACGGTACAAAATGCACGAGCAAAAACTACGTGTATGGTCATACGGGCTACGAAATCCTTATACCCTTACCCAGGATGTGGTTTCAGGACGCATTTTTGTGAACGATGTTGGCCAGTATGATTGGGAAGAAGTGAATGAGGCAACCACAGGCGGATTAAATTATGGGTGGCCGGCAGCAGAAGGAGTAAGCACTAACCCCGCCTATACAAATCCCTATTACACATACCCTCACGGAGCAAAGGTTGGTCAGGGGTGCGCCATCACTGGCGGAACTTTGGTTTACTTCGGCAAATACGAAGTAC
>JANNGV010000203.1:0-2080 GCA_031404055.1 Chloracidobacterium sp. | reverse complement strand
AAACATCTATTCCGGTGCTGGCCGAAGCTGTGATTCCCGGATATTCGGGCGTGCTGGTTGAAACGCTCGATGGCAACGTCGTCGTCGAAAGCGGTTCGAACTATTCGTTTAATCCAGCCTCAAACGTTAAAATCGCCACGGCATACGCTGTGCTGAAAACTTTTGGCCCTGACTACCGTTTCCCTACCAATGTTTGGACAGACGGCAGCTTTGAGCAATCTACCGGAACGATCCACGGCAATATTTATGTTTCAGGCCGCGATCCGATGTTCGGATTTGAGCATGCGGTCACGCTGGCAAGCGAGTTGAACCGGATGGGCATCCGAACGATCAACGGCGACCTTATCGTCACCGATAATTTCGCGATGAACTACTCCACATCGCCGCAGCGTTCAAGCCAGGCGCTTTTTGCGTCGATGGACTCGTCAAAGCGATCTTCATCCGCGACAAATGTCTGGACTAATTTTCAAATAAATTCAGGCAAATTCGGCTCGTCCGGTATTCCGAGTATTACATTTACCGGCGGCGTTTATGTACAGCCGATGCCGGGCAATGTAAATCTGCTTTTCTCGCACGAATCGGCGCCGATGCGTGAGATTTTGAAGGTCACGCTTTGTTATTCGAACAATTTTCTTTCCGACAGGCTCGGTGATATGGTCGGCGGCCCGTACGCTGTGGCGAGGCTTGTGCAGCAAAACGCGGGTGTTCAGCCGCAGGAATTTTCGATCCAGACATCGAGCGGCCTCGGAATCAATCGCGTGACGCCGAATGCGATGATGAAGCTTCTTCGCACCCTGCGGAGTGAGCTGTCCCGATACAAAATGACCTTTGCCGACGTAATGCCTGTTGCGGGCATCGATAAAGGTACGCTCGAAAATCGCTTCGACACGGATTTTGCGACCGGAAGCGTGATAGGCAAAACCGGAACCCTTGGCTCCACCGACGGCGGCGTTAGCTCTCTTGCCGGCGAGATCAATACGCGCGGCGGAAAGCTGCTGTTTGTTATCTTTAACCAGCGTGGCAGCGTTTCACGCTTTCGCACCTTCCAGAACTATTACGTTTCGCTGATCCAGGGTCAATTCGGCGGAGCGGCCCCGGTTGCCTACAGCCCGATCTCGCTAAACTCACGGTTGGCCCGAACGCGGATTACTTACCCTGACTCGCGGCGAGCGGGCGGTGAATAATTCACAACCGCACCTTCTATTTTTCCCTTTTCGTCTCATTCCTATTCACTCTTGTTCCTACTTTTCCGTGGTTACTTCTTGTTTTATTTCCGATTCCAGATTGAAACAAAGACTCTCACAATCGAAAATGTTTGAATCTGGAATTTGAAACCTGAAGTTTATGGCGATACGAAAGATCACCGAATATCCCGAAAAAGTTCTGGGCGAAATCGGCAAACCGGTGACGGTGTTCGATAAAGAACTGAAGGAACTCTGCGCGGATATGTTCGACACGATGTACGATGCCGAGGGCGTCGGCCTTGCCGCTCCCCAGATAGGCCTGAATCTTAGGCTTTTCGTAATGGACTGCGAAGGAATCAAACTGATCGCGGCAAACCCGGAAATCGTCCACACCGAAGGCGAACAGTCCAGTTCTGAAGGCTGCCTCTCGGTCGGCAAAGTCCCCGCCGTCGTCGTCCGCCCAATGAAAGCCAGGCTAAAAGCCCAAAACGAAAAAGGCGAATGGTTCGAACAGGACGCCGAAGGCTATGCCGCCCGAGCCTTCATGCACGAGACAGACCATTGCAACGGAACGCTTTTTATCGATCACCTGCCAAAGCTTCGGCGTGACATGCTCGTTAGAAAGTTCAAAAAAGAGAAGAATTGGAAGTAAGACAGAAGCCCTCCGCTAACGGTCAGGCGTCTGCCATAGAGCCCAATATACTGGCAATTCCTTATCCTCAACCGCCTGTTCCCTCTCCGTCTTCACGCGAAAGGGATTTCCATTGGTAGCGATCTCGTTCAAATTCTTATTAGCTTGAAATAGCGCAAACATCTCTTCAGCCAGGAACTCAATATCAGTTTGCACAAAAACACGTCCTCCCGGCGAGAGTTTCTCGGCCACTGTATCGACCAAT
>JANNGV010000202.1:0-3228 GCA_031404055.1 Chloracidobacterium sp. | reverse complement strand
GAGATATTTGTGGATGCATTTACGCCGAAAGTTTCCAAGGATCTGGGTTGGGTTTTGCAGGCGATAATCATTCTCTTCGTGGCATGTTTCCAAATTTATTCGAAAGGTAAGGGGACAAGGGCAAAAGTATGAGCGAGGTTTTAACATTTGCATTGCTTTTTGCGGCCGTTAGATCGGCGACGCCTTTGATCTTTGCGGCGCTCGGCGGCCTTTTTTCGGAGCGTTCGGGCGTCATCAACATCGCCCTTGAAGGATTGATGCTTGCCGGTGCTTTTACTTCGGCCGTCGTTACATATCAGACCGGTAATCCCTATTTCGGTTTGCTGTGCGGAGTTTTTTCGGGCGGTTTGCTCGCATTGCTTTACGCGGTCGCGTGTATAAAGTTTGAGGCTGATCAGGTTGTCGCGGGAATGGCGATAAACTTCCTGATGATCGGGCTTCCCGCGCTAATCAGCGGCGTGATCTATGATTCGACTGGATCAACCCCCCAGATCGACAAGGCAGATCTTTTGCCGAATTACCTTAATAGCATTTCGTTTGCTTCGATCCTGGCTTTTGCGCTTGTTCCCATCTGCTGGTACGTGCTTTACAAAACACCTTTCGGCTTGCGCTTGCGGGCAACCGGCGAAAATCCCGAAGCGGCAGACGCGGCGGGTGTAAACGTTGTCAGACTTAGATATACGGCGGTAGTAATCTCGGGCTTATTGGCCGCTGCCGGTGGAGCATATTTATCAACCGGGCAATCTTCTCTTTTCACAAAGGGAATGACCGCCGGCCGCGGTTTCATTGCTCTTGCGGCGCTGATCCTTGCCAAATGGAAACCTTTGCCGGTCCTGCTGGCGTGCTTGTTTTTTGGCTTTATGGAAGCGTTGACGGTACAAATTCAGGGCGTCATCAAGCTACCATCGGGTGAAAACATTCCAGTGCAGTTCATCCAGATAATTCCTTACGTGTTGACGATCATCGTCCTCGCAGGCTTCATTGGCCTATCCCGCGCACCCAAGGCCCTTGGGATTCCATATCGAAAAGAGAGCTGAACGATGACATTGATTGAGACAGGACACAAACGTTCACTCTTGGAGACTTCATGTAGTAAAATCTGAGTCGAGGAATATTAAAATGCTGACAGCAATAGAAACAACGGCGACCATCAGGGCAAATCGCCAACTTCTGCTTGATGAAGATCTGCCCGAAAACGCTTCGTCGAAAGTACGCGTAATCGTTTTCTTTGACGAGGATGATTTTAGCGAAAAGGACTGGTTGAAAGCGGTGTCTGGAAACGAGGTCTTCGATTTCCTCAATGACGAGGTCGAAGATATTTATACCCTTGAAGACGGTAAACCTCTGACAGATGAAATATAAGATCGTTCTTGTGCCATTTCCGTTCGACGATCTTTCCAGTCAAAAAGTGCGTCCTGCTGTATGTCTGACTGATGAAATTCAGCCTTTTGGTCATATTGTCTTAGCTTTTATCACCAGCCGAATTTTTGCCAACACGTCCGATACAGATTTTATTGTCGATGCCAAGGAAGCGAATTTTGCACAAACGGGCCTGAAAGTATCATCAACCATTCGTTTGCATCGTCTTATCACAATCTCGAAGACGATTATTCGACGTGAACTCGGCACTATTTCGAAAGAAAAATATACAGAAATCGAAAATTGTTTGCGAAAACTCTTTAAGATATAGATGTTATACGAAAACGCCGTCGAAGCGGCAGACTTCATAAAATCGAAATACGCGAAAAGTATCGACACGGTTGTCGTGCTGGGGAGCGGCTTGGGTGCTTTTGCTGATGGCATCGAAAATACGGTAAAGATTCCGTATGAAACGATCCCGCATTTTGCCCGCTCGACGGTCGAGGGACATGCGGGACAGCTTGTTTTGGGAGAGGCAAGCGGAATTTCGATTGCCGTTCAGCAGGGCCGTTTTCATTATTACGAAGGGTATGAAATGGAACAGGTTACGTTTCCGATGCGAACCTTCGGCCTAATGGGGATAAAAAATGTAATCCTTACAAATGCCGCGGGGAGCACGAGCACGGAGATGACGCCCGGCAGTCTTATGCTGATATCCGATCATTTGAACATGATGGGAGTGAATCCGCTGCGGGGGCGAAATGACGAACGTTTTGGGCCGCGTTTCCCGGATATGACGGAGGTTTATGCAAGGGACTTTCAAGAGATCGTCGTCGGCGAGGCTGAATCCATCGCAAAAGAGCGATTTGAAAAAGGATACGATGAAAAGCTGACTGATTTTCTGCACCGCGGCGTTTATTGCGCGCTTTCAGGACCGACTTATGAAACGCCGGTCGAGGTCCGTTTGTATCGTCTTCTAGGAGCGGACGCGGTCGGTATGTCAACGGTGCCCGAAGCGATCGTCGCCCGGCACCAGGGAATGAAGGTCCTCGGGATATCTTGCATCACGAATTTTGCCGCCGGAATGACCGAACAAGGTATCAATCACGAAGAAGTGATGGAAACCGGTGCGAGAGTTGCGGAAGTTTTTAAGGAACTGCTAACGAGGGTAATTTCAAAGTTGAACTAGAACAGGCATACAGAATGTTTTTGTCTTTCATCCTGAAAATTTTGTCCATCCTGTTAAACTGCATTTATGATAATAGGCATTTGCGGTGGGACAGGATCGGGAAAAACTACGATAGCGCGAAAGATCGTGGAGACGGTTGGCGCACAAAAGGTAGTTCTTATCGAACAGGATTCGTATTACAGGAATCTTTCGGACATGCCGCTTGACGAGCGCCACCAGGCAAATTTCGACCATCCCGACGCTATCGACAGCGACCTGCTTGTCAATCATATTAAACGGCTGAAGGCGGGCGATTCTGTCGAGATGCCGATTTATGACATGGTTACGCACACGCGTTACGACGAAACGGAGCTGATCGAGCCAAAACCCGTTGTTATCGTCGAGGGTATATTAATATTTGCCGAACCTCGTGTTTTAGATGTGCTGGATTTTCGTGTTTTCGTCGACACGCCGGATGACGTGCGGCTGATGCGGAGGCTAAAGCGGGATGTACACGAACGCGGCCGTTCATTCGAACGAACACTTGATCAATACGAGCGCACGATCCGCCCGATGCATTTTGAATTTGTTGAGCCGTCAAAGCGGCACGCCGACATCATTATTCCCGAAGGCTCGCAGACTGGTATCAGCGTTGAATTTTTGTGCAGCATGGTCCGCGTTTAGCTTCTCGCGGACCATGC
>JANNGV010000201.1:0-2972 GCA_031404055.1 Chloracidobacterium sp. | reverse complement strand
ACCAGGCGCGGTAGCGACTGGGTTCCGTGTCGCCAGCAAAAAAACCCGGTCGCTGCCATTCCCTGTTCTGACCGTCATTTAATAAAACTATGTCACGAATAATCAAATGCGGCCTGATACAGGCACACAATGCCGGGACGGCGGATGCGTCCATCGACGAGATCAAGAAAGCGAACATCGACAACCAGATGAAATTTGTTGAGGACGCGGCAAAGCAGGGCGTGCAGATGCTCTGCTTCCAGGAGATTTTTACCACGCCGTATTTCTGCGCCGAGCAGCAGACGCGTTGGTACGAGGCCGTTGAAAAGATACCCGATGGGCCGACTGTAAAACTGATGCAGGAAGTCGCGAAACAGCATGGTATGGTGATCGTCGTGCCGATCTACGAAGAGGAGATGTCGGGCATTTATTACAACACCTGTGCAGTGATCGACGCCGACGGCAAGTATCTCGGTAAATACCGCAAAACTCACATTCCACACGTTGCACCGGGCTTCTGGGAGAAGTTTTATTTCCGCCCGGGTAATTTAGGCTATCCGTGTTTCGACACGGCCTTTGCCCGCATCGGCGTTTACATTTGCTACGACCGGCATTTTCCCGAGGGTGCACGCTGCCTGGGCTTGAACGGAGCCGAGATCGTCTTTAATCCGTCGGCGACCGTCGCCGGTTTGAGCGAGTATCTGTGGAAACTGGAACAGCCCGCCCACGCCGTCGCCAATGGATATTTTGTCGGGGCGATTAACCGCGTCGGCACCGAAGCTCCGTGGAACATCGGCGAATTCTACGGCCAAAGCTATTTCTGCGACCCTCGCGGCCAAATGCTCGCCGTCGGCACCCGAGACCAAGACGAACTCATTGTCGCCGACCTCGACATGGACAAGATCCGCGAGGTCCGCAACACCTGGCAATTTTTCCGCGACCGCCGTCCCGATGCCTATGGCCCAATCGTGGCGGACTAAAATAAGACTGCACCACAGAGGCACAGAGACGCGGAGAAGGAGTCTTATCATAAATGAACGCAGATGCAAATCAGCAATAATATCAATTTCTTTATCCGCGTTATCCGCGTTCATTCGCGGCTAATATTTCTTCTCCGAACCTCGATGACTCTTTGGTGAATAACTCCTATGGCAAATGAATATTGCTCACCGCTCGACATCACTCAAATCGAGAAAAACTTTGCCGAGATCAATCCGGCGATGACAGCGGCGGAAGCGAGCGTCGAAGCAAACCGCTGTCTGTATTGTTATGACGCTCCGTGCATGCACGCATGCCCGACGCATATCGACGTGCCGTCGTTTATAAAAAAGATCGCCAGCGGTAATTTGCACGGTTCGGCCCGCGTGATATTCGACGCTAACCCGATCGGTGCGACCTGCTCGCGTGTATGCCCGGTAGAGGTTTTGTGCGAAGGTGCGTGCGTTGAAAAAACTCTGCTGCAAAAGCCGATCGAGATCGGCCGTCTGCAAAGATACGCAACCGATCACGCGCTGAAAAGCGACCGGCAAATCTTTACCAAGGGCGAGTCGAATGGACAATCGGTTGGCGTTGTCGGCTCGGGTCCCGCAGGACTTTCGTGTGCGGCTTACCTTGCCCGGCTCGGCTATGATGTGACGGTCTACGAACGAAAACCGCTAGCCGGCGGCCTCGACACATACGGTATGGCCGAGTACAAAATGCCGCAAAGCGTTTCGCTGGACGAGGTCGAGTACATCGCGAAAATGGGTGTAAAGTTTCTGCTCAACACGGAAATCGGCTCCGAAAGCTCTCCTCCTTACGAAGGAGGAGTGGCAGGATTTAGCTCCCCTCCTGGTTTGAGGAGTGGTGCCGATGCAACTCCCCTCCTGCCTGAGGAGGGGTGGCCGCGTTTCGCGGACGGGGTGGTGGGAGCGGCGGGGTGGTCGGCTGACGGGGTGGTTCTCTCTAATACCGTTCAGACGGTGAGCTTTACTTATCTAAACGAATGGCACGACGCGATCTTCATCGCCACCGGCCTCGGCGATACGAACAAGCTAAATATTCCAGGCGAAGAACTCGACGGCGTTTACGATGCTCTTCATTTTATAGAAAAAATAAAAACGCGAGACTGGATGAACATTCCGCTCGGCAAAACCGTCGCGGTGATAGGTGCGGGGAACACGGCGATCGATGCCGTGACACAGGCCAAACGCCTCGGTGCCGAAAAGGTGATAATGGTTTACCGACGCACTGAAAAAGACGCATCGGCCTACGATTACGAGCTGGAGCTTGCGAGAAAAGACGGCGTAGAATTCATCTGGCAGTCCGCCCCGATCGGCATTTTGTCGGACTCGGATTACAAGAAAGTGACCGGCCTCCAATGCGAAAAGACAGACGGCACGCTAAAACTGTTTGACATCCCGTGCGACATGGTCATCAAAGCCGTCGGCCAGCAGAAAATGCGTTCCTTTTTTGAAAATGTTGCCGGTGTGGCCACTGACGAAAAAGGCCGTGTCGTCGTCAATGTGCAAATGCAAACTTCGAACTCCAAGATCTTCGCCGGTGGCGACTGCTCCAACGGCGGCAAAGAAGCGGTCGACGCCGCCCAAATGGGTAAGCTTGCCGCACAGGGAATTCATCAGTCTTTGACCGGTGAAAATATTAAGTTCGCCGGGGCTTGAGAGGTTTAGAAGAAGAAGTTTAGCCGAGGATTCGAGCGGATAACGCGGATAAATCGGATGCTTGCCGACAATGGCTTACCCATCTGTTTTCTATATCTTATCCGCGTTATCCGCGTTATCCGCACAAATTCGCGGCAAAAAAATTCCTGTCTTATTCAGGCGCGACTTCACATTCCTCGTCGGCAAACCCATCGCCGTCGTCGTCGTCTTTGAAACACAGTGGCCCTTTACCGTCCCATGCAGCGAAGTCCAACTCGTATTTGTCTGATTTTCCGATATCGATATCGTCCGTCGTTATGACCTGTTCGGTGCCGTTCTGATTGATTCTGATAA
>JANNGV010000200.1:0-1661 GCA_031404055.1 Chloracidobacterium sp. | reverse complement strand
TTTCCGCGAAACATAGTCATTGGCCGCGACGGAAAGATCGCGTATTGGCGAACGACGATTAGGGCCTGGGACAAGTTCGACGCCGTTATCCAATCCGAGCTGGCCAGGAATTGATATGAGCAAAAAGCCGGTCGTTTCGATAATCATGGGCAGCAAAAGCGATTGGCCGACGCTTGCTGTCGCCTCGGAAACGCTCGATGAATTCGGCGTGCCGCATGAAACGAAGATCGTCTCGGCTCACCGGACGCCTGATCTGCTGTTCGAATTCGCCAAGGCTGCCGAAGAACGCGGAATCGAAGTCATCATCGCTGGTGCCGGCGGTGCCGCGCACCTGCCGGGAATGTGCGCCTCGCAAACCGTTCTGCCTGTTCTTGGCGTACCGGTTGAAAGCAAAGCACTGAAAGGCCTCGATTCGCTTCTTTCCATCGTGCAGATGCCCGCCGGTGTTCCTGTCGGCACGCTTGCCATCGGGCAAGCCGGAGCAAAGAATGCGGCGTTGCTGGCAATTTCGATCCTTGCGAACTCGAGGCCGGAACTAAGGAAAAAGCTGCATTCATTTCGGTCGAAACAAACGAAAACTGTTCTTAAGAGCACGCTGATTTGAATGACGGTTACTGAGATCATCGACAAGCTGCGGTCACTGGGCAGCCCTGAAAATGTCTTGGGGATGGAGCGGTTCGGCATTGTCACTACGAAGTCGTTCGGGATTACGGCACCCGTTCTCAAGCAGTACGCCAAAGAAGTTAAGAAGCATGCCAGTGACAGGCATGCGCTTGCACTTGAGCTGTGGGAAACCGGATTTTACGATGCTCGGGCGGTTGCGTTTTTAATAGACGATCCGCATCAAGTGACTCGAAATCAGATGGACGCGTGGGCACAAGATTTTGATAATTGGGCGACGGTTGACGGCACATGCGGCTATTTATTTTGCAGGACGCCATTCGCTTACGAAAAAGCCGTCGAGTGGGCAGACAGCAAACAGGAATATATCAAACGTGCCGGTTTTTCATTGATGGCTTACCTCGCAGTTCACGATAAAAAGGCCGAAGACAGCAGGCTGGCCGCGTTTTTCCCCGTGATCGAAAATCACTCCGACGATGATCGAAATTTCGTCAGAAAGGCTGTGAATTGGGCTCTTCGCCAGATCGGCAAGCATAATCTGAATTTGAACATGCTCGCGATCGAAACGGCTGAACGTATTGCTATGCAAAACACGAAACCGGCACGGTGGATAGCGGCCGATGCCCTGCGAGAGCTTCGCGGCGAGAAGGTGCGAGAAAGATTGATGAGAAAGGCGTCTAAATGATCCTTCCAAATTCAACCATCGGTGTTTTCGGCAGCGGGCAGCTCGGGCGGATGTTTGCCATCGAGGCGCGGAAGATGGGATATCGTGTGCATACTTTTTCGCCGGACAGCGACACGCCGACCGGGCAGGTTGCGGATATCGAAACGTCAGCGGCATACGGCGATCTTGACGCCGTGCGGGAATTTGCAAGATCGGTTGATGTAGTAACTTTCGAGTTTGAGAATGTGCCCTCCGCGGCGGTTGACGCAGCGGCGCAATTCGTCGATGTCCATCCAAAAGGCGAGATACTGCACACAACGCAAAACCGGCTGCGCGAAAAAATATTTCTTGCGAAAAACGGCTTTCCCGTCACGCC
>JANNGV010000199.1:0-5691 GCA_031404055.1 Chloracidobacterium sp. | reverse complement strand
TTTGGCAAGATCGCCACTACTGACCCGGCGCCCGGTAGCGATTCTGCCAAGGGCTCGGTCATCAAGGCGTTCCGCAGTAAGGGCAACAAGGTTTCCTTCCCCGATGTTGTTCTTGATGGGCAGACCAACAAGTTCGGCCAACAATTTCCGAATCGCTTCGGACAACGCCGATTACACGATAACCAAGATCCCGGCGTTCGCGCAGTTCCCGAATGGTCTGGCCCGCCTCCGCATTGGTCCCGACGATCAATGTCGGCAGTAGATTTATTTCGCGTTCGCGAAACTTTGACTGTACGTACCGCAACCCAAGATGGAACGTTCCAAAAATTACAATGGCAAACAAAAAATCGAAAATAAAAACGGCCCGTGAATACGAAAATTCGCGAAAGGCAAATCCGCCCCTGAACAGAAACGCCCACGCAACAGTCAGCAGCGAGCTCACCCCGATCGCCTTAAAAATTTTTATCGCTTCGCGCGTGTATGAAAACGCCCCGCTGTATTTGTAAAGCTTTTGATACAGCAGCATTGCCAGCCTTACCGGCACGGCAAAAAATAAAACTCCCGCGTAAGGAACAAATTCGCGCGACCATACCCATGCGGTTGAAGACAAGATCGCGTCGCCCGAACGCATCTTGAACGCGAGCATAAAGCATAAAATCGTGAGTATCACATCAGCCGAAAAGATGGCCGCTTTCGTCGCGGGCATGACCCATCGCGGTGCCCGGCTCTCGGCTTTGGCGGCCTTTAATTTCGATTCGATCGCGATCTCAGGTTTCATTGTCCAACTACTCTATTAAGGGAACTCTAAAAATATGTCATTTAAACACAAAGGACACAAAGTTATGCACAGAGAACACAAAGAAATCAATTACTATCAATACTTAGTGGCCTATGTGTCTTCACTTTGTGCGCTTTGTGTCAATGATTTTTCCATTTTTAGAGGTCCGCTCGCGGCTGACAAAGGCCGGTTCTTGAGCTATTCTTTTCGATTGCCGATGAAAATAGTTATCACAGCACCAAGCCTCGACGAGCACCGGAATGTCAGCGGAATTTCAACCATCGTCCGTCAGATAATAGAGCACAGCTCTTTTCAATATGCCCATTTTACGGCGGGACGTGAAGACGGCGAAACGTCCGGACCAGCCTGGCTTCTAAAACAAACCGCGTTGCCGATCCGATTTTTTGCCCGCATTTTGAAGGAGAAAGCGGATCTTGTTCACATCAACACGGCGTTGACCGACCTGTCGATCTGGCGCGATGCCGCCCTCGTGCGTGCGGCGAAACTCACCGGCCGCCCCGTCGTTCTGGCAATTCACGGCGGCAAATATCTGATGAACGAATTTGAAAGCCCGCAGCTCGAACGCGTCGCCGAAAATATACTTCGCCGCGCAAAAACTGTAATCGTTTACAGCGAGTTTGAACGCCGAGAGGTCGAGCGCCGCTGGAGCGGCCTTAGCATAAAAATACTGCCAAATGCCGTTCCTTCCCCAAACCAACCGGAGACGATACGTAACAATCCGAAGCCGGTAATAATTTTCTTTGGCCGCCTGCATGAGTCAAAAGGCTTGGACGAGATTGTTAAAGCCTGCCGCGCTCTGCGAACAAGCGGCTTCGATTTTCAGTTCAACTGTTTCGGCGACGGCCCAATGAGGGAAGCGTTTCTCACACAAATGAGCGAGGTTCTGGGCGACAGGTTTCATTACGGTGGAGTGGTAACGAGCAATGAGAAATGGCGACAATTCGCCGGGGCCGATATTTTTCTGCTTCCGTCCATATACGGCGAAGGCCTGCCGATGGCGATACTTGAAGCAATGGCCGCGGGCTGTGTTGTCGTCGCGTCCGAAATGGCGTCAGTTGCGTCGGTGATAGATGACGGCGTGAATGGCTATCTTGTTGAACCGCGTAACACGGAGCAGCTTATCGGCAAGCTGAAGATCGTCCTCGACAGCCGTTCGGAATGGAAGTCGATGCAGAAAGCAGCCGTCGCAACCGTCCGGGAAAAATTTGCCATATCGGACTACATCGAAAAACTCGAGAGCATTTATAAAGAAGTTGCCGCTTGAAACACTAACAAAACAGGAAATCGATCGACGGGACCGCGTTCGCGTCGTCAGCCTCGACGCCGATGTTTGCGATCACCAATCAGCTGTCGAACGCGTCGCCGCGCTGGCCGAGCGCGGCTCAGGTTCGTACGTCTGTTTCGGAACAGTCCATATGATAATGGAGTCGCACGATTCGCCTGATTTCGGGTCAAAAGTGAATGCCGCCGACATGATAGTTCCTGACGGAATGCCGCTTGTCTGGATGCAGCGGCTGCAGGGACGCAAAAACGCGACCCGCGTCCGGGCGAACGATTTGATGATAATGCTCTGCGAATATGCGGAAAAACATGGCCTTCGCGTTGGCTTCTACGGCGGTAAACAGGAAGTAATCGACGGAATAATCGAGCGTGCGGCAAAAGATTTTCCCGAGTTAAAAATCGCTTATGCATATTCGCCCCCATTCCGGCCTTTGACCGATGAGGAAGATGTCGAGATCACCGCTCGCATAACCGAATCCGGCACGCAGATCCTGTTCATGGGCCTCGGCTGTCCCAAACAGGAAAGCTGGATGGCGGCACATAAACCGAAACTAAATTGCGTCATGCTGGGCGTCGGAGCCTCTTTCGATTTTTATGCCGGCAACGTTAAAGAAAGCCCCGAATTGCTCGGCAAGCTCGGGCTCGAATGGCTTTATCGATTGACGCAGGAACCGAAGCGTTTGTGGAAACGTTACCTGATCTTGAATCCGCGTTTTATGTGGCTTGCCGCTATCCAAGTGTTTAAAGGAAAATAACGCAGGCGATAATTATTTTGCCCTATCCAATTTGCGCGACGGCAGCCGTTCCTTTTGCCCTTTTTTATGAAAAGCTACATAATAGCGGCATATTCATTCGGCGGATTTTATGAAGTTTCTATCCGACATTCGACTACTTTTATTGAGTATCTGGCTTGGCGCCGCCTGTTTCTTTATCGCGGTGGCTCAAAGCGCTTTTGCGGTATTGCCGGCCCGTGAAATGGCCGGTGCCGTGGTCAACCGAACGCTTTCGGTGCTCAATTACAGCGGCCTCGCAATCGCGATTGCTTTGCTTTTGACATCGCTCATCGTCCGTAAAGATGCAAACAGGATTTGGGTATGGGCCGAGCGGTTCTTGCTCTTGCTGATCGCGGCAGCGTGTGCCGTAGGACAATTTGTGATCGGCCTCATGCTTTTGTCGGTCCGTGCCCAGATGGGCAAACCGATAGATGAAGTTGCGGTTGAGGATCCGCTCCGTATCCAGTTCAACAACCTGCACGAATATTCCGTTTGGGTTCTGATGGCCGGAATGGCGGCGGCATTGATCGCGTTTTTCATCATATCGAACCGCAAGTTCGGCTCGGTCGTGAGCAAAACGACCACCGACCCGTTCGACTTCAGCAAAGAATTTACAAAAAAATAGAGTTATGGAAATTATCGAGAATCTGACCGGTTTCACCAAAAAATTCACGGCCTGGCGGGGCGACGAAAGGCTTGCGGGTTACCCCTTTGTCGAAAATACTCATACGCCATTTACGCCCGTCCGCCGGGCATTGCCGATGATGAATCTGGCGTTGATAACGTCCGCCGGAGCTTATATCGACGGAACCGAACCCTTCGATACGGCATCGCGCGATGGCGATGTGAACTTTCGCGAGATTCCCGTCGAGATCGAAGCGTCCGACCTTCGCTATGCAGCCAAAGGTTACGATGTCGCGGCCGTTCAACAGGACAGGAACGCTCAGATTCCGATCGACCGGCTTCGCGAATATGAGGAAAATGCGGTTATCGGCAAACTCAACAGCGCGTGGTGGAGCCTGAGCAGCTATATTCCAAACGCACAGTTGGTCGCCGAGGGCCTCGCTCCGAAGCTTACCGAAAGGCTTGCACGTTATGAAATCAACGCCGCGATCCTAATTCCCGCTTCACGCCTCTGTCATCAGACATTGGGAATCATCGCCCGAAACATTGAACACAACGGCATTCCGACAATAGTTGTCTCGGTCGATAAGATGATGACCGAACTCGCACGCCCGCCGCGCACCGCTTATTACGACGGCGAGCTTGGCTCCGTCGTCGGCCCAGCCGATTGGCCCGAATTTCAGCGACGCGTTTTGGATGAAACGCTGCGAACTATGGAAACTTTCGATCAGCCGGGAGCCAGAAAACTCGGTGTTCATATGGAATCGAAAGTGGAGGCGGCACGCGGCGAGCGGTAGTGCTGAAGTTAAACGGCAAAAGTAAAAAGGCAAAAACAGACCCTCAAGCCACCCATGGATAGCTCGAGATCAATCGACGAATCTACCGCCAAGGCAAAGGTCTTGACATTCGGGAACGAGCCTTTCAGTTTGCCGTTCGTATTGTCAGGCTTTGTCAGTATCTTGAGAAAAAGACCAAAGTCAGCAAACTTTTGATTAATCAATTGTTAGACGCTGGACATCCGTCGGTGCTAATTTGGAGGAAGCGAAAGCCGGACAAAGCTCGAAGGATTTTATACACAAGAATTCTATTTCTCTCAAAGAGGATCGGGAATCAAAGTACTGGCTGCGTTTGTTGTCGGCGAGTTACGATTTCGAAGCCGTGGTCACTGAAGGAATCAAGGAGCTTGAACAAGAAGCATCTGAATTAGCAAACATAGTTGGAAAAATCATCGTCAATTCGAAAAACGGTTCCTAATTTTGCCTTTTTACTTTTCCCTTTTTACTTTTTTACACTCCCATTTGCCAATACTTAATCGCATCCAGCGGATATATCAGCATCACAATATTCAGCAGAAAACTGTCCCTTATCCATATAAGCAATGCGATCTCCACTAGGACAAAAAATATTAGCGAACGCCACCAACCAACTTTGTATGCGATCCAGAATCCAACGGCGCAGGCCAGCAAATCACCGACGGAATTCACTATCGAATCGCCGAAGTAATCTAGCGAAGCCGTATTTTCGCGATATTTTTCGATGATAAAGCTTGAGTTTTCAAGCACTTCCCACGCTGCTTCAACAAATATCGCTATTGAGAATCGCCATCGGATACTAAGTTTTGAAAAGATCAATCCCGTTAACCAGAAAAATAAAACGCCATGCAGAATATGCGTGAATGTATACGGATCGAGCAAATGTTGAGAGGTGTGGCTGCTGCCCCATGCCTGGTTGATGTAGATTGCAAGATCGCCCGTTTTGCACCACCAAATACGGCCCTGGCCGCGGAGCACGAACACCATAACCGCAACGACAGCAACGCTTGCGACCAAAGGCCACAAACTGGTCGCCGCAATGCGTTTATCTTCTTCTTCGCTCATATTCCGCAACGATTGTCTTAGGAAAACCCGTAATTATCAAGCCGTTATGAAGTACCATCATTTTGTCTCCCGAATGGCCTGCTCTGCTTTGTTCATTAAATTCTTTCTTCTTGTTCAGTGAAAAAAAGGAACCACGGAAGAAGACGAACAAGCAGGAAGAAGGATTCGATCGTGGTTGATCACGACCGTTGCGAACTTTGCGTCTTTACGTGAAAATCGAAAATAGAATGAACCGTCCAGAGATCATAAAACGCGTTGCGGAGAGCGAAAAAACGTGGGATATAATCGTAATCGGCGGCGGTGCGACCGGCGTTGGCTGCGCGGTCGATGCGGCGTC
>JANNGV010000198.1:0-2984 GCA_031404055.1 Chloracidobacterium sp. | reverse complement strand
CGGATATTACACATCGGATACCTTGAGACAACTTGAAAATCAAATATTTCCCGCGGAATGGCAAGAAATCGCGGCGGTAAAGAATAGTGAAGTTTGGGCCTTGGACGCAACGAAATATTTCTCGCGGCCCGGCCCGCGCGTCGTTGACGGAGCAGAGATTCTCGCCAAAATTTTGCACCCGGAATTGTTCGGCGAGCCGCTGGAAGATGAGGCTGTTCGGGTCCCAAGTAATTTGCTCAAATATCTCTAGCAATTTATGAAGTATATTTTCACAACATTTTTCCTATGCCTGTCGGCCGTTTCTCTCCTTGCTCAAAAGCCGGATGAGGTTTTAGCGACGGCTACCGGTTTAACCTTTACTCAAAGCTCTTTGTCAGAGAATGGACGAAAAATATACCTCGGACAGGAACGGATACTGTCGAATGAACGGACACGTCTTTTGTCGCAGATGGTTTCCGAACGTCTTCTTGAATCCGAAGCGAAGTCGCGGGGTGCGACGAGCGATTCTATAATTGCTGCGGAATTGAAAAAAATTGCCAATCCGACTGAAGCGGAGATAAAGGCGGTCTTTGACGCGAACCGGGCAAATTTCGGAGAACGAACGATCGAGGACGTTCGGACTCAGATAGTCGCGTTCCTCCGGCAGAACGCGGAGCAAAAAGCAATTCGCGATCTGGTCGAAAACCTGAAGCTCAAATACAAGTTCGCACCCGGCAAAGATATCAATGCGGCGGACTTAAAACCGCTTGATCCTATATTTTCGATCAACGGAAAAACGGTGACGGCCTCGGAATTCGATGTCAGATACAAGGCACTGATATACGATGCTCGTGCCGAAATCGCGGACGAGATCATCTCCGACCTTGAAAATACGATCTTCTCGACACTCGTAAATCAGGAAGCAAAGGCCCGGAATATCGAAGCCGGCGATCTTATCGCGGTCGAAATCACGAACAAAATGCGCGAATTCTTGGATGAAGAACGCGCGGGACTGGAAAGAGCTCTCCGAGCAAAACTTTTTACGAAGTTCAACGTCAAGCTGATGGTCCGTGAGCCTGAACCCGTTGCTCATAGCATTTCCGCTGATGACGATCCGGCAACCGGAAAATCGACCGCACCTGTAACTGTGATCATGTTTAGTGATTTTCAATGCTCGGCCTGCGGCGCGACGCACCCGATCCTGAAAAAAGTGCTCATGGAATACGGCGACAAAGTGCGATTCGTCGTCCGCGACTTCCCGCTTGAGAGCATTCACGAAAATGCCTTCCGTGCGGCATTGGCGGCTAACGCAGCCCGTGCCCAGAACAAATTCTTCGAATATATCGATGTCCTTTACCGGAATCAGGAAAGCATGGACGACTCTTCGCTCAGGAAATACGCAGCCGAACTGGGTTTGAACATCAAACAATTTGAGTTAGACTTTAGCAGCGAAAAGACAGCCGCCGAGGTGCGAAAAGATATGGCCGACGGGAAGAGTTACGGCATCGGCGGGACGCCTACTATTTACGTCAACGGCGTAAAGCTGCGTCGCCTTTCCGCTGACAATTTTCGAAGTGTTATAGATCGTTCGTTAACCAAACCGGCGTCGAAATAAAGTGTTTATGCGTATTTATTTTCTCATCTCCATCGCACTGTTGATCGCATCATGCGGCGGCACGAACGGCTCGAATGCGAAATCGGTCGGCAACGGTAATGCTGCACCCAAACAGGCGGCCCTGCCGGTATATTCGTACGATATTGTCAAAGCATACCCGCACGATTCAAAAGCATTTACACAGGGATTGGTATTCCGCGATGGCTTTCTTTATGAAAGCACCGGCGAGGAAGGCGAATCAAGCCTTCGTAAGGTAGAGATTTCGACGGGTAAGGTACTGCAAAAATTCGATCTTGCCCGTGACATTTTCGCCGAAGGCCTGACAATCATGAACGACAAGCTTTATCAGATCTCATGGCGGGACAATATCGCCTGGGAATACGATATTGCAGACTTTAAGATGCTCCGCGAACTTTCATACAGCGGCGAAGGCTGGGGATTGACGACTGACGGTACGAATTTGATCATGAGCGATGGCACCCATTTGCTGAAGTTCCTTGATCCGCAAACATTCAAGACGATCCGTTCCATTCCCGTCATGCAGGATACCGGCAAACCGCTTTATCTTCTGAATGAGCTTGAATGGGTAAAGGGCGAGATTTGGGCAAACATCTGGCATTCCGAAGAGACCGAAACCGGCACGACGCAGGGACGGCTGCCGAATATCGGCCGTGCAAACATTATCGCCCGCATTGATCCGGCCAGCGGCCGCGTGATCGGGTGGATCGATCTCGCCGGCATTTCTCCGGAAGACCAGGATGATAGCGGCAAAAGTGAAAACACGCTTAACGGTATCGCTATGACGCCGGCAATGACCGCATTTTCGTGACCGGAAAGAAATGGAAGCGTCTCTACGAGATCAAGCTCAAGCCCAAACAGTAATGACCGACGACGACAAAAAGTTTATGCGGAGGGCCATCGAACTGGCTCGAGAGGGTATGGAGTCGGGATCCGGCGGGCCCTTTGGATGTGTAATTGCGAAGGACGGGCAAATCGTCGGCGAAGGCTTAAATCAGGTCACCTCGACCAACGACCCGACAGCCCACGCAGAGGTCGTGGCAATTCGCGATGCCTGCAAAAATCTCAATTCGTTTCAGCTTGAAGGCTGTGTTGTCTACACATCGTGCGAGCCTTGCCCGATGTGTCTCGGAGCAATCTATTGGGCACGGCCGGAACAGATATTTATGGCGTGCAATCGCGATGACGCAGCAAATGCCGGTTTTGACGACGCCTTTATTTACGACGAGCTGTGCTCTAAAGACTTTGAGCAAAGAAAGGTCCCGATCCTCAGCCTTATGCGTGACGAAGGCCGGGTCGTTTTTCAAGAATGGATAGGCAAAACCGATAAAACCGCATACAAGGTTGTATTTGACGTTTCGACATTCCCGAT
>JANNGV010000197.1:0-1748 GCA_031404055.1 Chloracidobacterium sp. | reverse complement strand
GGTACGTAGCGGTCGGCGATGTCCGATTTCGAACGCTTCATCCAACGTTTCATATTGTCCTCGCCTCCGTTATAGCTGGCGGCGACAGCCTGCGGCTGGTTCGGGAATAGCTTGAAAAGATTTGATGTGTATTGCGAGCCGAACAATATCGCCGTCGCCGGACTGTACAATTCGTCCTGCTGAAAATCGGCCCGCCCAAGCTCGCCCGCTATTTTTGAAGATGTGGTCGAGATAAACTGCATCAGCCCGCGGGCGGCAGCGTAGGATTTTATATTTGGCTGATACCGCGACTCCTGGCGGACGATCGACAGCAGAAAGCGTGGATCAATGCCTCGCGGTGCCGCGTATTTCGCAAACGCATCGGCGTATGGTGCGGGATAAAGCAATTCGAGATCTTCTCGCGGAATGAGATCTATCTGGTAATCGGCCGGCACACTTTTCCATTGCGGCTCGGCAAACGCGACCGCCCGATAGGCCATGTCGCCGCGTTTGTAATATACCGCAGTCGTGTATCCAATATTATTGCTTGCTGCTGCCGTTCCGCCGCCCGCCGCCTGGCTTGCATCAAATTCCGGCGTCGCTTCATCGAACAGGCCTAAAAACAGCAGTTCATCGGCGAGAGCTTTGTGCGGGTTTTGTACGTCGGCGGCTTGTTTCTGCTTGCGTATTTGTGTTCGCCCGGCTTCGATCAGCTTAAACGCGGGAATTTTTTTATACGCGGGCAACGCTGCATATATCTTTCGCAAAGTTTCCAGCATTCTCGCACGCTGCTGCGGGTCGCCAGCCAAACGCAGAGCAGCCTGGAGATTTTTTCGAAGCGTATCCTGATCCTTTGGCGAAGCCGCCGCCATTAGAGAATTGAGCTTGCCGCCGATGAGTGAGGATGCCGTCTCGTTCTTTGCCAAGACCTGCAAACGCTCGGTCGCACGACCACCGTAATGTTCTCCGCGTCCGTCGGGAATCGAAAGATATGTATCGATCGCCTCGGGATACCGCTGCATTTGTTCGAAAACGAATCCGCGCAAAAATGTGATTTCGGCGCGGTTGGTGCCACCGGGCACGGCGGCACCGCCGAGATCGGGCAGCGTCAGCAATTTATCGAGGGCCGTTAAGGTTGCGGGCCACTCGTTTCTAGCAAGATAAATGCGCGCCTCGGCAAAAAGGGCAAGGGCTTCGGGCACCTTTCCCTTAAACACTTCCTTAGTTTTCGCGGCCCATTTCTGCGCCTCGATCTCCTCGCCCTCGTCGCGAAGGACATCAATTATATTCAAATATGCACGATCGATACGCTCGTCATCCGGATACTTATCGATAAAGTCGCGATACCGCTTTATCGCCTCCTGAAATTTACCGACACGGGCGTAAGCGGAAGCAAGTTGGAGCAGGGCGTCTTTAGAAACCGGGTGATCGGCAAACTGTTCACGCACACGCTCAAACCATTTGATCGCCTCGGCAAAATCGCCCTGCTGCACATAGCCGCGGCCAGTTTGGAAGATTGCGTCCGGGACAATACCGCTTGTCGGGTGATTATTTACGATGGCGGCAAAATGGAGCCGAGCGTCGGCAAAATCCCGGTTAAATTGATAAATCGTCGCCCGCCGCAGATGCTCGTAATCGGTTAAAGGCGGGACGGATTTGCCGATTTCGACAGCTCCGATTTCAAGCGTGTCCAAACCCTTTGCCGCCCCAAGAGCGAAATCATCCGGCTGTGCGGACTTAGCCAGAGCAGTGGTCAATTTCAAGAAATG